>DBCY01000043.1 GCA_002293295.1 Ruminococcus sp. UBA946
GGCGGCGGAGGTGAGTGACGCCAGCCTGACCTATCTGCTCGACGTACCAAACCGGAAGTGGGCATACGAAATATTCGACAAGCTGGGCATCCCGCGCGCGCTTGCGCCGGAAAAGCTGCTGGAGTCGCAGGATGTTTAAGTTTATTATCACCTTGATTATATCATAGACTCTGTAAAAAACTTTAGCTTCATTAAAATCAATTGATATATATCCACAATCAGAACAGAGTATATTGCCACTATAGTAATCTCCATGAATTATTTGTTTTTCAATAGTAGTAGATAAATTTATATGGCCCGCTAATTCAACCTTTTTTTCAAATAGCATTTTCTCCTTTGTTGTAAAGCCGCAATTTTTTTGCGAAAGTATATTGTGTTGTAATCCAGTAATTTCAAAAACTGGAGCTAATGGACTTTGATAATAATATAGCGTTTGATGAATGTTTCCTAGGAGTAGTCCGTATTCATAGTTGTCATTTGAGCTTTTATAACAACTTGCCACATATTCTTGAATTGAAATCACTGGTGTGGTATCATCAAGTACAGCTACAATCCGTGGTGATAGATGTGCCGTTGAAAGATAATTTTGAACTTCGATTGAAAACAATATTTGACTGATTGATAAACACTCATTATAGACTTTTATTATATATGTATCATTATGAATTCTTATTAAAAACAAACTATTTACATAGCCCGAACTTACTTTTCGACAAAAAGATATTTTTCGTCCAAATAATTCTTCGATTCTAATTTTGATTTCTTCCATAATCATTTCGGTTAATCCTCTCATTCAACTCATATAAGGCAATTCTATCCAAATCGAAGTGCAACAATTTCGCCGCTTCATCGTAAACACACCACTTGTATTCAAAATGCTCGTCAGATATTAGGATTTGAGTATCACTATCACATAAGACAGCAAAAGAATATACGGGGATAACAATTATTTTATCCCCCCAATTTTTTTGTGCTTTTTCTGAAAACTGATTCGCTGCAACGTGGCACATTGATGTAAGAGAAATAAATTGAGTTAATGTTATTCCCGCCTCTTCAAATGTCTCACGTTTAGCAGCATCTAGAGGACGCTCATCATCTTCACCTCCGCCGGCGATAAATTGCCACACATTCATGTCTTCCCGCTTGAAGATACAGAACTGTACGTTAGATTTCTCGATCTTGTAAGGTAACACTAATACGTTATAAGGTGCTCTTGCCATAATTGTTCTTCCTTTTAACTTAATTTATTTTTTGCGCAACTTCGATAAACTTATCCACAATATACTGGTTTTCAACCTCCGTTATTAATGGATGTATACACAAGCACACAATATGATCACCAAGATAATCCGCATATGGGGTACCAGTTACGTTTGTGTATTTAAATATATAAGGATTGGTTTGATATGTTGGCCGATTTGCAATAAATGCTTCAATATTATATTTCTGTTTCAATTGATGAATTAATGAATCACGCATATTAGGAGTCCAATGAGCAGGTGTCAACATTGTATAAGTATAATAGGCATTATAATAAGTTTCATTATCAACCGGTAGTATAAAATTGGGAAGACGATCTTTAAAATTTGTCGTTCTAATTCGAGCGACAGCTCGTCTTCTCTCGACTATCATATCAAGTTTTGATAACTGGCTTGTTCCAAATGCAGCTTGTATTGATGTCAACTTATAATTTGTTCCCCAATCAACCCCCATTCCAAAAGATCTGTATTTTAACAACCTATCGCGTAAATCATTGTCACAAGTTAATATCATGCCACCTTCTCCTAATGTCGTTATGTGTTTTTTATATTGGAAACTATATATAGCAACCCAACTATCGGAACCGATATATTTTCCTTTGTAGCGAGATCCACAAGAACGTGCAACATCCTCAACAACAAAAACATGATCGCTAAGTTGGCTGCGAAGATAGTCCATGTCGCATGAAAGACCATTCATGTGTGTCACAACAATAGCTTTAGTTTTAGATGTAATACGTTTCATCACATCGTTAACATCAATATTTAATGTCTCATTTGGCTCTGATAATATTAGTTTTGCGCCCGTGTTCAATATTGATAAATGTGTTCCGTGAAAGTTAATTGCACATGAAATCACCTCGTCTGTGTTACTCAAGCTCAAGGCCTTTAGTACCATATCTATACCGACTCCGCAAGAACTGATCGATAATGCATATTTATTTCCAATTTTATTTTTGAAGGTGTTTTCAAAAGCCTCAATTGATTGATGATGATCATAGAACACATCTTCTTTCATTCTCGTCAATTCATTAGTAACTGCCAATATATCATCGCTATCAATTATAGTGCCAACATCTGGCTCACCTTTTCTTAAGACAATATCAATCATCGCACTACTCCTATTGAGTCGCTAAGGATGTTATTAACCAAAGTTTGAAATTCATTCGCACCAACGGTATCATAAATACTCTTGGCCTGATATAGCATATTATTTGCTCTGTTTTTATATGGATCACATACCTTTGGACATAGTTTAAGGTTTGTGGACTTGAAGGACTCCCAAATTGAACGCATATCATTTGATAAAAGGTTTCCAAGCATAACACCATTAGGATTAGCGTGATAATTACACGCATAAAGGCAACCATCAGACGCAACCGCAGCAAAGATTTGATTAATGAAACATTGTAAAAACATTCTTTTCTGGTCGGATTCAATAATTTTTGAGATACTATGGATTTCAACTAACTTGAAATAGCCATCTTCTAATTTCACCTTAATATTTTCAATTTGTTCCTTTACAATATTTCTCCGTTCATCATTTAGAACATTTTTAACAGCAATATCCATTTTTAATCTAAAATATCTGACACCGATGCTTTTAGATATACGGGCAGCTGTTTCGATTTCCAAATAATTGTATTGATTTACAACATACCCAATATTAATGTCCAGATTGGAGCTTGTCTTTTCTTTTTCAGAATTTAACGTGAGGATATTGTCGATGATTCTTTTTATATAGTCATATTTATCATTAAGTCCTATGCACTTCATTTTACAATAAGTCTCATTATTTGCAGCATCCAAACTTATTAGCACATATGAGATGTTTGCTAAAACTGAGGAAATTTCTTTATCTATAAGTAAGCCATTTGTAAAAATGCCCGTCCGAATTCCGTGATCGACTAAATATTTCATGCTCTGCATAATCGCATCTTTTGCCATTAGCGGTTCCCCCACTAATCCTGAAAAAGAGATATTCTCTGTTTTGAAGTTTTTTCTTCTCTCTTTTCCGTTTTGGAAATATGATGCACACACCTCATAACTTAAAATGTTTTTTATTACTTGTAACAAATTGGCAGGTGACTGAACTTGTCAAGAAAACCGCACACCAAAAAACATAGAAAATAGTGGGAGTGCGGCGTCATAACCCCGTCGGTGATAGAAGTGTCCGGCTTGAAATCGCGGCGGTATGCGCCCGCTTGCGGGCGAATGGCGGCGTGATTTCAAGCCATGCTGAATAAACGACGGGGGAATGACGCCATTACCCTTGAGGTCAGCCCGGCGGCTGCGGAGCGAATTTTATGCCGCTTTTTCGTGAGCGTAATAACCCGCGCGCTTGACAAGCGGTGCAAGGTTACCGGCATTAGCTGTGTTCCTCCGCTTCCTGTTGTAGTATCCGTCAACCCATGATACAATCCTGATTCTCACCTCAGCACGCGTGAGCCTTGACAGCGGTAATTTGTATATCAGTTCCTTCTTAAACGTGGCAAAGAAGCTCTCGGCGCGTGCGTTGTCATAGCAGCAGCCTGTCTTTCCCATTGACTGACGCCAACCGTGATTCTCAAGGGTTTCACGGTATAAATGCGATGTGAACTGACTTCCCCTGTCGCTGTGAACTATACAGTCTCCGGCAAGTCCGTATCGTCTGTCCGCCTGAACGACAGCCGCCGTACACAGCTCCGCTCGCATATGCTCTGCCATTGAATACCCGATTTGCGCTCCGTCAAAAGCGTCCATAACTCCGCAGTAATAAAGCCTTCCGTCTAAGCACTTAATCTCAGTTATGTCTGTGAATACCTTCGTTCCCGGAACATCCGAAGTAAAACCGCGCCAGATCCTCTGACTTTTGCGCTTCGGAATCTGCCTTGGTAATGCATTTCGGTCTGCGGCGTTTGGTAAGAAGACCGTTGTCACGGCATATCCTATATCCCTTTCCGTAGCTGGGTTTTAGCTTTTCCGGCAGTTCGTCTATCATGCTCTGAGTCCCGTAATCAGGATGTTCCTTCCTTATCTTCTTCAGGGCGGACAGCAGTTCTTCATCACGCTTTTCCTTCGGTATTCTTTTTATGAAGTCATAGTAGCCTTCACGCCTAACGCCCAATACCGCACAGCATAGCGAAACGCTTGTCTCACCGCGGTTTGTGGCTATCCATCCATACAGATTCCGCGGCTTTTTTCCTGCTATCGACCCGCCATAAAACCCAGCGCTTTTTTAAGGATATGATTTGCTTCCCGCAGTTCTTCGTATTCCTTTTCAAGCCTTTTATTTGCCTCCTGCAATGTTTCTCCGGGGTGCGCTGTCTTTATAGGGCTTTTCCGTTTTAGCCTTTCATCTCTTCGCCAATCATAGATGTGCCTTGGGCTTATTCCCAGTTTTTCGCTTGCCTCTTTTACGCCTTCCCTTTCCGACAGTCTTAGCGCGTCTGCTTTGAATTCTTTGCTGTACTTTGTTCCGTTCATTTTTTTCATCTCCTTAGTCTTCAGTTTTGACCAAGGTGTACGCTTTTATTATACTACTCCACTTCCCGTCGCGGCGATGACGGAAATAAAAAATACCCTCTATTACTTAGGACAAAAAACAGTGAAAATGTAACCTACAAATCAAAAAATCTGCAATTTGTACAAAGATAAAACCCGATACACAGCAGTTTAAACAATTGTTTTGAAGCGCAAATTTTATTTTGGCAATAAAAAGGCGGCGTATAGGTTTTGAGCCTATGCGCCGCCTTGTATTTTTTTACTTGAAGTTAAGTAATAAATCACACATATGTAATATCACTTTTGTTAGAATCCCACAAAAATATTTTTTCCTGATGATTTAGGGTTTAAAAATAAGGCTTTTTTGTAGGTACTTATGAAAGGTTATACAATTGACGGTTCTATATTTTGTCAGAAACATAGAAAATAATTTTTTTTCGTCAGTTGGGTTTACAAAATGGGCGTTTTTTGTCCTAAGTAATGAAAGGCATAAAATAAAACAGCAGACTTGATTTGAATAAAATATTCACGCTTCGCCGCAGTCGGGTCTGCACTTCGCCGGATATGCTTTTAATCTTAAAAAGAAGCTGAAGGCCAACCCTTCCGGTTTAAACATCAAGAAATCCTAAAAAATTATTTGAGGAGGTCAATATGACAAATATTGAAAAACAAAAACTCATCGCGGAAATCGTATCACTATTGCAAGCAAAAATTGTGGTTGATAGGGAAAATGCTGTAAGCCCTGAGAAACGGGAATCTCCGCCTGTTGAAATGCTTACCATTAAGGAATGTGCTTCCGCTGTCAAAGGCTTATCGGAGCATACGGTAAGGCAATTGGCGGTACAGGGCAAAATTCCTTTTATCAGAACCGGAGCGGGAAAGCGCGGAAAAATCCTCATAAGCAAATCCGCTTTGTTTGATTATTTTAATAATTCCGCATGAAAAAGCAACCTGCACGAAATGTGCAGGCACGGTGTACTTACAAATATCCCGTCCCATTCAGCCGTCCAATGAGTTGAACGCCGTGACCCCCACATCGGGCGGATACGGTAAAGTCATGGGCGCAAAGCGCCGAGTGAAACGAGGGTACCCTTTACTTTTCCGTACCCGTCTGATACTTTAAAAAGGCGATAGGCTCTTGGTGCGCTGAATGAACAGCCGGACATTAGATTTTGAGCCGCGCCACAGGCAAATGGATATTAAACGACTAAAAATAGCTTACATATTTCTTGACATCTTATTTTGCGTATGGTAAAATGAAGTAGCAGAAATATGTCATAGCGGTTAGAATTAAGGAGGATTTTAACGCATGGCATCAATAGAAAAACGCGGTACGAGCTACCGCATCAAGGTATCAAACGGTTACGATGTGAACGGCAAACAGGTATTTCAAAAAATGACATGTAAACCCAATCCCGATATGACCCCTAAACAGATTGAAAAGGAACTCAACCGCCAAGCGGTGCTTTTCGAGGAAAACTGCAAAAAAGGTCAAATAGTATCGGCGGTTAAATTTCAAAACTTCGCGGAGCAATGGTTCACCGATTATGCACGCCATAACCTGAGAAGCACAACATTTGAACGAATGAAACAATTGACAGGCAGGGTGTACCCCGCAATCGGCTATATGCGTATGGACAAGATAAACACGAGGGTAATACAGAAGTTTATCAACAGCCTTGCTGAAGACGGAGTAAACCAAAAGACTGGCAAGGGGCTTTCCCACAAGAGCATGGTGCATTACCTTTCCTTTATCTCATGCGTATTCGACTTCGCAATCAAAATGGATATGTTTTCAGACAATCCCTGTCGGCGCGTGAGCGTTCCCAAGACCGAATCGAAAGAAAAGCAGATTTACACAATAGCTGAAACGGAGAAATTTTTGGAGCTTCTCTAAACCGCGCCTTTAAAGTACCGTTCATTCTTTATGCTTGATATTTACAGCAGGTTCAGGCGTTCTGAAATGCTCGGACTTGAATGGAAGGACATCTGCTTTGAAACCGGAGTAATCAATATCCGCCGAACGTCCAACTATACAGCCGAAAGAGGGATTTATACCGACACCACCAAAACCAAACGCTCTCAGCGGTTTGTAAAGGTTCCTATGGAGATTATCGCGTTACTGAAAGAGTTTAAAGCCGAACAGGACGAGGAACGGGAAAGAACAGGGGACAAGTGGGTTGAAACCGACCGTCTTTATGTGAAATGGAACGGCGAGCCGATGAACAACCAAACGCCTTATTGGTGGTTGCAGGAATTCTGCGAAAAGCACAACCTGCCATTTTATGGGCTTCACACATTCCGCCACTTGCATAGTTCCTTATTAATCGGGGCGGGGATTGACCCTCACACCGTTTCAAGGGTATTAGGACACAGCGAGGTTTCAACGACTTTGAACCTGTATACCCACATGTTTCAGGAACACCAAGCCAAAACCTGCGACGCCGTGGCGGACGCTCTAAGCTTTACGAAGAAGGAAACCCAGACGGCATAAAAAATACCCATGCCGGAGCATGGGTGAATCAAGATTTTCAGAATAATACCCAAACAAGACCCATTCGGTATTTTCAGATAAAACACAAACCCCGCAAACCCTGATAAACAAAGGATTTGCGAGCCTCAGAAGCTGGTGACCCGTACGGGAATCGAAAATCCCCCCAGCCTTTTCGCGGCTTTCAGCAACCTCAAGAAAACCTTGATTCTATGCGGTTTTCAGGCATTTGGATTATTTTGCCTTTTGATGTTTTTTACTGTTTTTTTGCACCGTTAGCGGACAAATAGCGAACAACTTTTTATTATAACTGCCCCTGTTAATACCCCGTCAGTGAAGATTGACGGGGGTAATTTTTATAATATTAAAAATAATTCTTGAAAACCTATTTACATTCGTGCCCAAATGGTGTATAATAAGAGTACGAAAGTAAGGTGATAATATGACTAATACTGAAAAGTTAAACACTCTGCTACAGAAAAATAACGGTTTTTTAAAAACCTCGGACGTTGCCGCTGTTGGGATTTCACGAACATCGCTCAGTGATTTTGTCTGCCGCAATGAACTGGAGCGTGTCGCCCACGGACTTTATATGTCACAGGATTCTTGGGCGGATGGTCTGTTTGTAATTCAAACACGTTACCCCCAAGCGGTATTCTCCCATGATACGGCGCTCTATCTTTTGGGGTTTGCCGAACGTGAGCCTGTAACATTTTCTCTGACCATGAAAAGCGGAACGGGTTCGTCGAGACTTGCCAAACAAGGTGTTAAAGTTTATAAAATCAAAGAGGAATTGTTCGGCGAGGGTATTATTGAAACGCTTTCACCTTCAGGTCATACCGTTAGGACATATAACGCCGAACGGACTATTTGTGACCTGTTCCGAAGCCGCCGTAATATTGAGGTTCAGGATTTACAAGCTGCCGTTAAAACTTATATCAGAATGAAAAATAAAAATATCCCGCTGCTTTTACGTTATGCAAAGGCATTTTCGGTAGAGAAACACATTCGTCAATATTTGGAGGTATTGTTATGATACACACATCACGGCAGTTAAAAGACCTTGTCAGGAATTTATCCAAAGGCAACAGCACTAAAGCGCAGATTATTATCCGTAACTATGTTATGGAAAGGTTTCTTGAACGCTTGTCGCTGTCGGACTACAGGAATAATATTGTCCTGAAAGGCGGGGCGTTAATCGCCGCAATGGTAGGGCTTGACAACCGTTCCACAATGGACATTGACACCACCTTAAAAAATTTTCCACTTGACGAAGCGACTGCAAAAAACATAGTTGAGAAAATCATTTCTATACAAATTGACGATAGTATTAATTTTGAAATTAAAAGCGTTTCCACGATTATGGATGAGTCGGATTACACCGGAATCCGCGTTACGCTTGATACAACTCTTGAAAATATGCATACTCCGTTGAAAATTGACTTTTCCACAGGCGATGTTATTACGCCCCGCGAAATGATGTATTCATTCCGCCTGATGTTTGAAGAAAGAACGATTTCCGTCTTGGCTTATAATCTTGAAACTGTGTTGGCGGAAAAGTTAGAAACTTTATTCACCCGCGGCACGGCGAATACACGTATGCGTGATTTTTATGATATTTACACGCCGCTATTCTTAAAACAGCCTTTGTCAATACCGCCGAGAAGCGCGGTTCACTTGTGTTGTCGGCGGACAGGAATTTGATTTTGCAGAAAATAGCCGAAAGTCCGGTAATGACCGGACTTTGGAAGAATTATCAACGCAAATTCGACTATGCTGCGGATATTGCCTGGGAAGAAGTCACGGGAGCGGTACGAAGGCTGGCGGATGTTATAGATTAAGTTAATAAGTTTATCATAATATTCGTTTGGCATATAAATCGGCGTTAATATGCCATTCGCCGTCTTCCTTAACGGTGACATCCTGCCAGTGAAAATTATTATCCTCAATCCTTGCAAAAACCCATTTCTTATTTTTATCTTCAATATTCGTAAGAACTATCATACCGTCCTGACTTTTCGCTTCAAGACGTATGATTTTTCCCATAAAACAATAAGCGACATCCCAAGCATGTGTGACTGGATTATATACACGAAGCGTCGTTCCCAATTCATCTTCAGGGGGATGAAGGATTATAACATCCTGAATTGCCATACCGTCAAGAACCCATGAAAAATGCCATTCCCCTTCGGATGTGTTGGATGTGTTATTGTTTATATAACTGATTTTCCAGCTGCCGATAAGCCTTCCGAAGTAATTATATTCGTCGGGAAGAGCCGTATTCCTGCTTTCGCTTGTCAGCATTTTTATAAAGTTTTGCATATGCTATTCCTCCAAGATATAATTATCAGATATGATAAATGCCGTCTTATTCACGTTTCATAATCATAACCCTTTTCCTATTTTTCATATAAGGCAGCTATCTCATATATTCTTCGCTTCATCTCCGAGCGGATATCGGGAGGCTCTAAGCACTCGCACTTATTCCCCAGACTCAAGAGGATATTATAGTAGTAATCCTTCTCAATGAACGGAAAACTGACGATGTAACAGTCATCGCCGTCCGGTAAAAAGTTTTCATAGTCACAATAATCAAGCACCCTGTCCGCGACAGATTTATGAATACGGATTTTGATTTTCGTCTGCATAGTTTCCAGTATATCCGTAAAGTCCAGCTGCGGTTTCTGATAATCCCGCGGCGTAAAAACTTCATTCTGTATTTGCAGGTCTGTTATGCGGGATAGCCTGAATAAACGATAATCATTTCTGTTGCGGCAATACCCCTGAAAGTACCAATGATTGCTTTTCAGCACAAGCTGATACGGCTCGGCTGTCCGTGAGGTTTTATTGCCGTATCGGTCCGCATACTCAAAAGAAAGTAGCTTGCTTTCATGCAAAGCAAGTTTAATCATTTCCAAATATGGCCGAATGTTTCTGTTACCAATCCACGGACTTAAATCTATATGGATTTGGTTTGCTTTTATTTCAATTTCTTTCACTTTATCGGCAGGAATAAAGCTCTTTACTTTAGCAAGGGCGTTTGCAAGCTCGTTTCCCCTTATCATACCGGAAAGACCGGTAAGTCCCGTCAGAATGGCCGAAAGGTCGGCAGATGAAAAAACCTTTTTATCAACCTTGTATTTCGGCATGATTTCAAATCCGCCGCCTGCACCCGGTATTGAGTTTACAGGTATACCCGCCATGCTGATAGCGTCTATGTCGCGGTAGATTGTTCGCGGTGAAACTTCAAACATATCCGCAAGTTCCTGCGCGCCTATCCGTTCCTTATCAAGCAGGAGCATAATAATGCTGACAAGCCTGTCAATTTTCATCAGTCACCGTCCTTTCAAAAATTTATTTATTACATTATAACATTCCTGACATATAGTTGTCAACAATTAAATGGTATAATGATATTAAGTAAATAAATAAAAAATCAAGAGGAAGCACCATGCAGAAAAAAGCCTTAGTAATTATAGATATACAAAATGACATAACAAAGAATTATAAGGATATTATTAAAAATATCAATACAGCCGTTGACTGGGCTGTCAAAAATAATATTCAAGTAATTTATACAAGGCATGAAAATCTATCGGCCGGAACGAGGACATTAAAACCCGGCACATACGGGTCTGAATTAGCTTCAGATATGAAAATAGTATCAGATAATGTTTTTACGAAATTCAAAAGCAACGCACTGAGCAGTGAGGAATTTACAGACTTTATAAGTAAAAACGGAATAGATGGTTTCTATATAACGGGAGCGGACGCCGCTATATGCATAAAATCAACCTGCTATAATTTACGCAAGGCGGATTATAAGGTAACGGTTTTATCGGACTGCATTACCAGCTGGGATAAAAAGAAAATCCCCGAAATGCTGAGTTATTATGAAAGTAAAGGCTGCAGTATTATTTTTCTGAATAAACTTATAAAATAAATCCTAAAGCGGCAGGCGTAATCGCCCGCCGTTATGTATTTATTTGTTATTCAGTTTAATTTTATTCATAAATACCTCTTTACTTTCGCTTTGTAATCTATGTATTCCTGTCCGAATTTTTCCGTTAAGAATTGTTCCTCGCTTAATATTTGAATGTGGAAAGCAATCAGGGCAATTAAACTGATTAAAATCATAATTATGTTCGGAAATGCAATCGAACAGCCGATATAAAGCAAGTCGAAGCCTGCAAAAGCAGGATTACGGCTTATTTTATAAATTCCGTTTGTAACAAGAGAAGTATTCTGGTTTTTATCAAATCCCGCCCGCCAGTTATTACGCATTTCCGTTATTGAAAACCCGAATAATATAACACCCGCTGCCGCTAAAACACAGCCGATAATTTGCATAGTTAATACAGCATTAAACGACCAAATTAGATTAGGTAATGCCGTACTAGTAAACTTAATTAAAGCTCCGCATACAGTAACCGTTTTAAGTATAATTTCAATGCAGACGGCTTTTTTCGGCTTATCACCCTTGCCGAGCAAGTCAACGGATATTCCCTGCTTTTTAAGCATAACCGCTTTTGCAAAATAAATAAAGTAAAACACGCAAAGTAACATGAGCATAATAATTTGAATAAGCATTTTCATCGTCTCCTAATAAAACAGCTTCAATCTATAAAAACTAAAATAATTCGCACAGCTTTTTATTAACAGCGTTATTTCCATTATACAGCAGTTGAGCGTGTCCTAAATCAGTGAATATTTCTTCTTCATAATTCTTCAGATACTTTTTTAATTCCTTATGGGATTTTATAGCGTAAGGTTCTTTGCTCCCGCACCAAAGATACACCTTAGTGTCTGTTTTATTCAAATCAGGGTTTACTTTATATGTATAATTCTCATATAAATTCCGCTTCATGGATTCATAGCTCATACCGTGATATATGGAATCGAGCAGACTGTTGTCATCCTGCCTGCGTCCCATGCGTTTTCTCATAATGCTTATTATTTTAGGCGGCTCCCCGTTATTTTTCCGCATACTCCAAAATATTTTCAAAACGAAGTAAGCTGCTAACTTGCCTTGGTGTGCTACATAAACGCCGTCCAAAACCGCAATATCAATTTTTATATTATTTCTTGCCAAAAGTTCAGACATAACGGTGGCTCCTTGCGAAAGACCGTATACGCCCCTCAGTTTTCCGCCGTAATTTTCATTCACAAACTCTTCAATTTGACGGCATTGGTCTGCAAAGCTTGTAAAGTCGGGGCTGTTATCATACATTCCGTCCATCGCCGGAACAATTACTCGGTATTTTTCCTCAAGCGGCTTAAGGACTTCCCAAAGACTATGCCAGTCCTGAAGCATTCCGTGCATTAATAATACTGCGGGATTTTCTTTTAATCCGAATTCATTGAATAACACAATCAATACCCCCAAAATAGAATTTATATTTATGCAGCCTTGTCTGGTTTTTACTTATTTTTCAAAACACTCTTTTAATTTCCGGTAATAATTTTTTATACTTTTATCTCCGTTGTTATCAAGGAAAAGGCAGTACGGCAAGCTGTCGGATTCCTTGTGCTTTATAACGCAGGCACAGCATTTTCGGTTATTCCTGCAAGACTTTTTCGGGCAGGCGCATTCAGTCACATTCGGGCAGTTCATTTGCGGTTCTCCTTTCCATCAATACGGTATTACGCCATACTCCGAAACGGTCTCTGCCGATTCTTTCCCTAACCCCAACCTGCCGGAAACCGCATTTTTCATGCAGTCTGATACTCTTTGTATTTTCGGACATTATACATGACTGCAAAGTCCAGTAACCCGCTTTTTCGGATTGCCGTATCATTTCTCGCAAAAAAAATGTTCCCGCGCCTTTGCCTTTTGTATCACCGTTTTCAATTGCTCTTTTAAATTCTACAGCCAATTTACTGATATCCGAACTGTTTTCATTTATAAAACCTCTTAACATTAATCCCAAATTAACCAGTTCGTCTGCTTCAGGCTGTGTCAGCTCAGATAAATCCTTGCCGTCAGTTATTAAATCTTTAGCTAGCGAATAAACAGTCTTTAGTTCATCTGACATCTCATAACTTATATTGCCGTAATCATCAGCTATCGTACCTGTTTGCGTATGATTAATATGTGTGTTCCATAAATCCTTTGAACCGTTCTGTTCCAGTGGTTCAGGGTCCTTTGGAGCAATAATTTTTTCGCCAACATACTGAGCCCTGCCGTCTAGCAAGCCGTCATCATCACTATCCTTGTTCGTTGGGTCAGATTTAATTGGTAAAATATGTGTAGTATCAAGAACAAGATTATACCACTGGTTGGTTTCACCTTCCATTTTGCCCCATCCCTTTTGAACATAAAACAGTTTTTCACCGTAATAATCAAGGCACTCCTGAATTGAAGGTAACTCGCTGGATTGAATTTCATCTCTCCATGCATAGCCCTCTCTTCTGAGAACAATATCCTTGACCGCGTTTGTATTAACCTCATCCCAGTCGGAAATATCGTCCCTGTCTTTATCAGGTCTTTTAGTGTTTAAATTATCATAATAGCTGTTATCCCTTAAAATACTGTTAAGCCTGATTGTTTTCAAACCTACTGAGGAAATAACTTTATATGTGCTGTTTGCCTTGTTTTCTCCTAAAATAGTTTTAATACTGTATTTAAGAGCGTCAGTAGCGTTGTTTATAGAAACCGTGGTATTCAAAGCCGAAACATTCTGAGTAGAAAAACTCCTCATTTCCGGCTGAACGCTCTGTGTTTCAACAATCCCCCCGTCAGCGAACATAATGCCGCCTGAGATGTTTGCAATCTGTGAAGCATAAGCCATCTTCCCGACCTCATCAGAACCGAGAGGACAAAGCGTGGAAACATAAATCTTTCCTATGTTAGCGCGGACGGTGCCCGAAAGCGACTTCGCCGCCTCAATCTCTCCCATAACATTCTCACCGGCGACAATGTGATAAACCGCCGTAATACGGTCGTCAAAGCTTCCGCACCTTTCAATCATGAATCTTGTGGCTTCGACCAAATCATACATGGCGTCAGAACCCGTGCTTCTTCCCGAAATATACTCAACAGCCTTTTCAACTCCGGTAACGGTGGTGAAATATTCGCGGATTTCCCCGTCAACCTCGGCACTTATGGGTACATTTCTTACCGC
>DBCY01000128.1 GCA_002293295.1 Ruminococcus sp. UBA946
TAGAAGGACTCAATTGTTAATTTATACTAATATTATCAGGGGAACACCCGAAAGGTGTTCACCTATATGTTGTATTGTGTCGAATTATAATATTCTATATACATTACCGGCTGAAAAACTATAATAATCAGTGATTTATGGGGATTTTTCACCATTAATGCTAAATTACCGCTAATTCACTTGACATTTTTATGTAAATATGATAATATATGAAATAGGATACGGACAGACTGTCCCGTATTTACAGCAAAAACCATTATATAGCGTAAGTCAGTTTTTGGTTATAATTTTCTATAAAGTTTTTAGTTTTTTTGCCGATATATGTTATGTAGTATATTTCCTTATGAAATGATAAGCCGGTCACTAAGCGGCATATCGGTTTTTGCAAATTAACAAGAACGGTTGTGATGCATTTGGCAGAAAATGAAGGCAACAAAAAGAACGGAGGCGATGTGAAAACGGATAACAGCGGCAATTCCAATAAAGGGACAAGCAGTAAGGCTATGAGTATAGTAATAATCGTACTTCTGGTCATCCTTGTAGCCGTAGGCGTTGTGATTGCCTATAAGCTGCTTACCGGCGACGAAAACGACGGCAGCGGCGGCTCAGGCTCAGGACTTGTCAGCAGGGATATTCTTGAGACGAGGGATGTTATCGGCGGAACGGGAGCCGTTCTGACGCCCGAGAATTATCAGTCGATTTTGAGTGAGTTCAGAGAACCCGACCCGGACACACGATATACTGTCAGCACCAGTGCTTATTTCAGGTTTGATAAAAATGGCGTCGCTTTGGAATCAACCTTTGTCGGAAACCATGAGGACAACCACAGGACAGTTTATTTTGATTTATTCCTCAAAGGAACCGGCGATGAACCCGACGAACTGCTTTATTCCTCTCCTTATATAACTGTAGGGGCGGAGGTAAGGGACTTTACCCTCAGCAGAGCGCTTCCCGAGGGGGAGCATGATGTAAGAATCGTATATCATCTTGTCGACGACGAGAATGAATATGCAGATGTTACGACGTTATCAATGAGTGAAACGCTCATTGTAACTTAGATGTCAAATGAAATAATAAAGGAGAAAAATTATGAAAGTAAAAAAATTACTGTCTGCTTTAACGGCATTGGCAATGACCCTTTCATTCGGCGCAATACAGGCTTTCGCAGGAGGCGACCCGCCTGCTGACCCGCCTACTGAATCCGAACAGTTTGTAGGTGTGGGTGATATTATATACACCGACACTGAAGAACCGGACATGAAGGTAGCCTCACTTCCTACAGACCTTGCCTGGGATTTTTTAATTGACCCTCAGGGACTTAGCGCATTGCTTCCCGGAGATGTTTTTAAGCCGGAAAATTTAGGTCAGGCTAACCAGACTATTAAAAGATTATTAGACGAAGACGGCGAGTACGATTTTGAAAACGGTACTTTACAAGATAAAACAGGGGTTGACCTTTCACCCACTGTTATATTCAAGGACGCAAACGCGGCTGGTATCTCCCATTCAGGCAATGCTCCGCTTATGATCACAGCAACTGTCGGTGAAAAAGCTGATGGTGAAGCAACATTTGTTGCAAACACAGAAGCTTTTGACGATGACCCGGACGGCGGTATAGAAAACGAAATATTTATTCAGTTAGTGGCTTCAACCTTGGATATAGGAGACGAAAATTTTGTTGAAGAGACATTTTCAGGAACAATCGGACGCGCGGTTAAAGACGGCGCCACCCCTACTGCAATCAAATTCTTGATTGAAAACAGCGAATATGCTTATAAGGTAGAGTCAGTGGAACCCTTTATTACTGATTACATAATGGTAAACGAAGACGAGGTTCACGGAACTTATTTAGTGCCGGATGCAGCTGTTAACTTTGATGCCGATTGGTCTGATTTCGCTACGATTTATGATGAAAACGGCGACAAAACTGACCCCTCTATGGATGTCGCTATTACTGTAGAGTTTGCCGTTGCTGTTGCAAGTGATGCAGAAATTGCAGCTTCAGAAGCCGCCGGTACTGGCGTTGGAACAATTAATGCTAACGCTTACGGTCTTGTAAATACGGCTACTGCTGCTGACAACATTGGTAACACTCCTGCAATTACAGCTCCCCTTACTCCTATTCCTGAAGAAAACGGCGGGGATGAACTCGGATTCGCAGAAGATACCGGAACAGCAAAAGTTAATGCATGGACAAGGTTTGCGTTCAACCCCGGTGAAACAACCATCAGCAAGGTAACCGCAAACGGTACTACATTAACCACAAGCGGCGCGAGCGCTTATACTTATGTAGAAGCTGACGGCGAGCTGTCGCTCAGATTAGCCTCTACGGGTACAAAAACAATAGTAGTAACAATGGCTGATACAACTACTTATACTTTTACTCTGAATGTTACTGCTTAATCTGTATAAGAAATAAGCTGTAAATAATTAAAAATCAAGGGTTCAGCACTGAATGCNNAGCTGAACCCTTTGTTTATTATTTTAATTTGATTATTTTATTTTTAACTTCTCTTGAAATTAATTCCTTTTCGATTTCATCTCCGAACCGTGAACTGACAATGACAATAACATCGTCAGCCGTCAATAACGCAACGGCGTTATCCGGGGAATAAACACTGTATTTGAAGCCGTTTATTTCAACGCCGTTTTTTTGTTTATCAGTATTATTGTCAATAAAAAACAAGAGCTTTTCCCGGATTTTATCATCCTTTGTAATTTCCGTGCCGTCTTTCCCGGCGCCCCACATCGCTATATTACGGTTCGGCGCTTCATCTGAAATTAAACTGACCGCTTTTCGGCGTTTTATATTGTTTAGCTCAGAGGATATAAATGATAAAGCTTTATAAATATTATTGCATTTTTTATATTGTGTAAAAAATTCTTCTCTGCCAGATTCTATGCCGGATTTCATCAGCATGGAATTTTTATCCTTAGCTGATTCAAGCTTTATTTCTTTACATAAACAGTTAATAAATGGCTTTATACGTTCAAACAATGCCATTCCCTTCTTATTATTTATTATTACTAAGCTGGTGCCTTTTCCGTCGTCATATTCGGTGTTTCCGGCTCCGCCCCAGTAATCGCCTATTGTAATATCACCCGGACGGGACATATTTGCATATCTGCAATGCGAACAGCTCTTTCTTAATATGGAATTCTTTAAGAATGCCGTATACCATAAGCCGTTGTTCGTTTCGGTATATAAGCTTCCATCATCGAATGTTGCTGATAATAATAATTCGGGTTTCCAGCCTTCTTTTTTTGAACGGAAATCAACATGGGTTATATTTTTTCCGCCGCTCAGATAATCAATGTATTCAGCCCAAAGCATAGGTGAAGGAACGCCATGACAGATGAAATCAATTGTATAAAGCTGAGGGTAATCGGTGCCGAGGAAAGAATAAAGGGCGTCTGCCTGACAAGGACACCCCACAAATAAAACAGGACTGTCATTTTCATTAAGAAGATTTTTTATTTTTGCGTACACATATTTAGTATCGCTTTGAATATACTTCGATTTTTGAAGCTTAAACAATTCATCTGGGTTATTTATAATAATATGTTCAACACTGCGGAAATCGTTTGTAAAAGCAGCTCCGCAGACATATCCGCCGTCAGCCAGAATTAAATCGGCGCATAAAGTAAATACGCCTCCTGAGGAGCTTTTACTGCGTATTTCATCATCCGCCATAACCGCATATGCCTTAAAAGATGAATTATGCTGTTTATAATTAATAATAGGGCAGGCTGCAGAGCATTTACCGCAGTTTACACACGAATTCACATCAATCTGCGGAAATAAAAATCCTTCCGGGTCATAATGCATGGAAATTGATTTTAACGGACAGGAGTTATAACAAGCGCCGCATCCCGTACAGGAAATTTCAAGGATTTCATTTTTTATATTATTTTTAATTATAGTTAGTCACCCCTAAAAAAAAATCATTGAATATTAAAAGCATTTTTCAGGAATCTTTCTGAATTGCTTTTCATTATACTTAATTTCCCATAAGCATGATTATAATCCAATTCAAACGAAACTTCCGAAAGCGGTTTAAACCCCTCAATAATCCTGTCATCAAGCCGCAGGGGACATAACAGGTCATATATTCTCGAAGCCATGCTCTTAACTATAAAACTGTAGAAAGGTCTGCCGAAAATAATTGAAAAAATGGTGCCGTGGTATGAGTTTGTTATAACTATTTCAGCATTTTTTACAAGCCCGACAAATTCTTCGGGGGAGGCGGAATTAAAGCTTCCGGATTCATTGCAGAATGTATTTGCGGGCAAATCCTGTAAATTGTGGATAACCTTGTATCCTGTCTTTCTGGAAAGCTTATTGCAGAAAGATATAATATTCGGAGCTGATAAGTCATGGTTTAAAAAATACAGCAGTATGTATTTTTCGTTTTTACCGGGATTTATCAGGATTTCTTCATAATCTGAAGCGTTTAGGAGAAGGGTCGGGTCTAAGACGGTTTCCGTTTTTTTTTCTGTAAACTGCTGAATGAACTTATTATGAGTGTCTTCCCTGACAGATAAAAAATCAAAACCGGGAATGAACTGTTTGAATTTCTGTATCTGCCCGTGCGTCATCATTTCAACGGGAGTTCCTATACTTGCGGCATATGCAATTTTTATTATATTATCAGGCGCTGGTTCAAGAGTATAATAATCCAGCTTGCTCCATGCTTCCGACGGATTCCAAATCTGGTCGCTTCCGGCTATCAAGTATTCATATTTGCCGTATATATCAGAAGTTAATTCCGAAAACGAAGGACCTTCAATTTTTATTTTGTCCCGAAGAAACATATTGAATTTTCCGGTTTTTTCATTAGTTGTGCCGGAAGCCGGCTTCCATCCGGGAGGAATAAAATTAATTACTTCGGCGCTGATATCTCCCAGTGCTTCAGCTTTTTTTTTCAAAGCATAGCATTGCAGCGCAGCTCCGTAATTAACAGCGTAATGAAATGTGAGAATACCCGCTTTTTTCATATTAATCCCTTTCATATACTGTGGTAATAATTCCCTGAACCTACATATCATATACAACGTCAGTAATTGAAATTATTTTATCAAGGCTTATCTTTAAACCCATCAGGTCATTGACTATTTCATTATAATAAAAAACGGGGGTAACCACTATCACATCGACAGGCTCCTGCTCCGGTAAGGAATCAAGGCTTATAACCGGGATTCCGGAATATCCTTCGGGATATTTGGAATGTAAATTTTTATCTATGAAATACTTTATATTAATATCCGAATTTTTTATATCGTCAAAAAACAGCCTGCCTAATCCGTAAACACCGCCTAAACCATAAATCGCAATTGACGAATAGTTGTTCTTATAGAATAAACTGCATATATTAAGATTATTTATTTTGTTTTCCAGATATTTTAATAAAGTGGGGTATGCAAAGGCAAACCGTTCTGATAATTCTTTTGGGAACATAAGCTATAATTTCCTTTCAATCAGCTTATTTATTCTTTCTATCCTTTCCGGAAAATCTCTGTTAAATTCTAAATACTCCTTTAAATATATAAGCATTTCATTCTTCGCAGTATTGAAAATATCGGATTGTTTACTCTCAAGTGCGTTTTCGGCGTGCTGGCTCATTATGTAGCAATAATCCCTTTTAGGATATTCCGCTATATCAGAATATCCGCTTTCTGTCAGCAGCGATATTAAGATTTTACGGTATGCGGTATCCCTGCGTATTTTTGCTTCAATAGACGGTAAGGAATTAACCAAAGAAGATTCTCTGTAAAGATAATGATACATTGGCTTATTATTATAAACTGACGTACAGTTTGGGGTTAATGAATACCGGACAAGAAATATATTATCCTCGCCTATTCTTATATTCTCGTCGAATAATTGTTTTAATGCTGTTTCAGAACGGAATAATTTATTGCATAAATATCTTGAAAAGCCCGCATACTTAATTATTCTGAATTCGTATAACAATATTTGCTCTTGAGACAATACTCCGACTTCGATTTTTTCTTTGGCAGCCATAATTTCAGTATGAGACCCGTATTCCCTGAAAAAATTAACCGTACTGAATGAAGCGTTATTAAAGGTCAAATCATTATATAATATTTCATACATCTCCGGTTCAATCCAGTCATCTGAATCAACAAAGCCAAGATATTTACCGGTAACTTCCTTTAGCCCGGCATTTTTAGCGGAGCTGACGCCCCCGTTTCGTTTATGTAAAACCTTAACCCGTTTGTCTTTCGTTGCATATTCATCACAAACTTTTCCGCTGTTATCGGTTGAACCGTCGTCAACCAGAATAATTTCAAGATTTATATAGGTTTGGTTAATAACGCTGTCAATACATTTTCTTATATAAGGCTCAACGTTATACACCGGAATAATAACCGATATTTTATCCATTCTTATTCTCTCCCTATATTAGAACATGTTCCCATAGGCGTAAACGAAGATCCATACATTTTTCCTATGGGAACAGGTTCTTAATCAGTTTCAATCCCGTTACAGGATGAACCTTTCTATTTTCTTCGCTAGGCAATGTCATATAATCGCCGTATTTAAACCTTAAATAGCCGTCTAAATCTTTCATTACAGGGAAATCATACCCCTCAAACTTAATTTTACTGAGCTTTGTGTACCATTCCCTTAAGTATCCGTATTCTTTTTGGCCGCCGAGCAGCGGAAAGGATAGATTTCTGACTCTCTTTGAATTTTTAAACAGCCGTTCGTTCAGGCTGATAAAACTGTTAAATGTATTGTAAAGCTTATTTTCCGGGATTAAATATAAGAATTCATAAACCAAAAAGGAAAGTCCCTTTGAGCTTAATCTGCCGACCTTTGAGTAAAAAGCCTTGCGGAACAAAAAGCATATAAGGTTATGCAGGGGCTGAATAATCTTAATATCAGGAACGCCGTCCGTCGGGAAAATGTCAATGAATATTCCTTGCGGGTACGGCATATGCTCCTGGTTCTGACGCACAAACATAGTGCCTTTTCTTCTTATTTTACCGTATCCCCAGCGATAACCCGGGGTTGTATCGTGGTCCTGGAAATAAAACCTTGATTTATCAAGCTCGGTTTTACAGGCTTCCCTGAATTTTTCATATTCGGGACGTAAAAGCGCTATGTCGGCGTCGTCGTCCCAGGGAATAAACCCGCCGTGCCGGACAGCTCCCAAAGCCGTTCCGGCAATTATATTGTATTTAATACCGCATTTTCTGCAAATTCTGTCGACCTCTATAAGCATTTCAAGTTCCGTTAACTGTAATGCGCGTAACTCTGCAGCGGAAAGATAATGACGTTCAGGTTTATTCATTTTCAATTAATCCCTCTCCGTTAAAAACTTATCAATAATTCCCGCTATCGCAATTGATTCCTTTGCAGTAAGCTTAAATGATTTTTTCTCGACTGACCTGTTAATAACGGCTGCAAACTCGTTTATTTCATAACGCAAGCCGTCGCCTACGAATTTTTCGAAAAATTTCTCAGTCCTGTTAGGGTCTTCATAATGAATAGTAAATTCCTGTGTTTTCCACCAGGGCGATTTAACGATTATATATCCCTTTGTTCCCGATACAATCATCTGACCTTCGGATTTAACGCCCAGTCCGACTTTTGCGGTCGCTGTGCTTTCACCGTATTTTAAATAGGCTTTGGTATAAATATCAATGCCGTTTTCATCCATAAAGCTTTCAAAACGGACATTCTCATAATTAACCCCCAAAAGCTTTATTATTGCCATTAACGGGTAGCTTGCAAGCTCTGTAAAACTGCCGCCGCAACCGTCCGGCTTAAGTTCGCGTACGTTACCTGACGTAAGCTTTGTAAAGCAGGCTTCAACATCATAGATTCTGCCGATATACCCCATGCTGGCAATGCTCAGGAGTTTGTTGAATCCGGGTGAATATGCTGTTTTAATGGCTTCCGATAAAACAAGATTTTTCTCTTTTGCCAGCGCAAAAAGTTCTTCTGCCTGGGATACTTTTAATACCATAGGTTTTTCACAAAGAATATGCTTGCCGGCATTCAAAGCGGCTTTGATATATTCAAAATGAGTGCCGTGCGGCGAAGCGATATAAACTGCGTCGGTCTCACTCATGAACGCATCAAAATTATCCGCATATTCCAGCCCGAAATCACCCGCAAAAACCTTTGCGTTTTCAGGGTTAGGGTTGTAGACATATCCGATATTGACTGCGCTCACTTTTCTTGCTTCCGGTACGAATCTTCTTGCGATTCTGCCGGAGCCGATAATTCCGATATTTATTATTTTATGGTTTTTTTGGCGGAGCATCGTGCTTGAAACATCTTTCGTACGTTCTATATAAACGACATCACAGTAATTTTTAATAAAATCAAATTGTCCGGCCCAGTCGGAACCTACGGTAAAGATATCAATACCGTATTTTTGAATATCTTCAATTTTCTGACCTATGTGGTCTTCAATTATGATTTTATCGGCAAATCCCGTTTGCCTGATGTGCTCAATCCTTTCCATAAGCGAATCAGCGACATCAACCTTACCTCTGTATTCGTCATATTGCTCTGTAGTAACGCCTACAATCAGATAATCGCCAAGCGCTTTAGCTCGTTTCAGCAGATTATAATGCCCCTCGTGAAATAAATCAAATGTTCCGTAGGTAATTACTTTTCTCAAATTGCAGCGCCAACCTTTCAAATACTTTTACAGTATTATACCGCAAATATCCCATACAATGTTATCATCGGGAACAGAATTAATTAGGGCGTGTTCGAAAATCATCAATAT
>DBCY01000103.1:0-768 GCA_002293295.1 Ruminococcus sp. UBA946
ATTGTTCAGTACGCATTATATAGATTTATACAATATGAAAAGGAGTGTTCAAATGGCAAACCAGTTTTTTTCTATGCTTTCAAGAATGAAATTAATAAACCGCTGGGGGCTAATGCGCAATACCCGGAATGAAAACATAGCGGAGCATAGTCTGGAAACGGCAATAATCGCCCACGCCCTTGCGGTAATACATAATAAATATTTCGGGGGCAGTATAAATCCCGAGCGCGTCGCGCTTCTCGGTATTTATCATGACGCGTCTGAAATAATAACGGGCGATATGCCCACTCCCGTGAAATATTACAACCCCGAACTCAGGGACGCATACAAAAACGTTGAGATAACGGCAAAAACAAAGCTTTTATCAATGCTTCCCGAGGAGCTTCGCGGCGAATACAATACGATTATGTCCCGGGTTGATTTCGATTCGGAAGAAATAAAGCTGCAATGGTCATTTGTAAAAGCGGCGGATAAAATATCGGCGCTGATAAAATGTATTGAAGAACGCAAAACAGGCAACAGCGATTTTATCAGCGCGGAAAAGGCGACCCTAAAAACGGTTAAGAAATTAAGAATGCCCGAGGTTGAATACTTCCTTGAGCATTTTCTTCCCGGTTACAACCTTACCCTTGACGAGCAGACAGAATAATAACCAAAAATCCCCATGCGTTTGGCTTGTAATCCATCGCTTATAACATGAGGATATTAACAAAAGCTATGGGATAATTATCCGGTTTTCCCCTTTGTATATAATGCGTACTGAACAAT
>DBCY01000103.1:784-6900 GCA_002293295.1 Ruminococcus sp. UBA946
GCAGAGCTTTTTCGCAATACTTCATGATAATATTCTGGTTGATAAAGAAATTTGAATTTATTTTATCATCAGCCCATCATACTGCATATGCCGGAAAATAAAGCAGATAATAATACCGCCCGCAGTCTTAACTGCCGGCGATTAGTATTACATATAATTTTATTTACGGCGGTGAGTTTGTTGCGGAAAACGGTTTTTATATTATCATGGATTTTTATTTTTACAGCGTCGTATATATCGTCATATATTTATATGGAGCCGCTTGCGCATATAAAGCCGGATTATCCTATGACGGACATTTCCCGGCTCTGCGGCAATGCTTACGGCGGGTATACCGACGATGAATACAGGCTTTTGTATGAACAGACCGGGCTTGGCAGAGCAGGTGTGGATTCAGTTGCGGACAAGTCCCTGCTGCTCGGTTTCCAGAAGAATTTTTTCGCCGATGTTTCATATGAATGCAGACCTGCGACCCCCGTTTCTTTCGGAGAGAGAACGAAGGGCGAAGGCATTCTTATGGCTCCGCTTGAGGACGGCGACGTCCTTCTGACAAACTGTTCCCATGTTCTGACATGGAGGAACGGACATGCCGGAATTGTAACAAACGCCGAAAGGGGGGAAACCCTTGAAGCCGCTTCGATAGGTCAGAATTCTGGTTTCCGGTCTGTAAGCAGATGGACAAAATACCCAAGCTTCGCCGTTTTAAGGCTGAAAGACGGCTCAAAAGCCGAACGGGATGAAATCGCCAGGACGGCAGTACAAAACCTTGACGGCAAGCCGTATAAAACAGGCGTGGGGATTTTTCCGATGAAATATTCCGAAATAAGTAAAGTCAAGGGCACCCAGTGCGCCCACCTTGTATGGATTGCCTATGCCGCGCACGGCTATGATACTGACTCAAACAAGGGGCTGATAGTCCTGCCTTCGGATATTCTGAAATCCGGGCTTTTCGAGGTCGTCCAGATTTACGGAATGAGACTGATATAGCCGGGGTTTCCGGCAGACGCCTAAAACATATAAAAACTCTGCATNNATGCAGAGTTTTTATATGTTTTATCGGGGATTAGTATAAGGAAGTATATAACATACAAATATGGTTTTCCGCCTTCCGCCTAAAATTTCTTGAAATAATTGTCGTTTTTATGTTGCGTATACCTAAATATATTTTTGCGGTTTTGACATATGCTACAAAAAAATATGAATTCCTTGACGTTTGATTAAAAAAGTTGTATTATAGTATTATCAGTAATTATATGCTTTTATAAAATTTTTCATATGAATAAGAGGTTCAGGCGGGAGTCTGCCCGGTTAAAAAACGTCCGGAAAGGTTGGTAACGGCAATAAGATGGCGCTTTCCAGAGATGCGAAAAAAGCTTATAAAAAAGCTATGAATACCAAAAAAAAGAAACGCCGCGGCAGCTGGCTTTTTATTAAGAAGGGCGACAGCGCAAAGGAAGTTCTCAGCAAGCTTTTCACTCAGCTTGCCGTTGTTGTCCTCATAGGCTGCGTTGCAATCATGGGGAATGAGCTGAGGCTTTCTGTCAGCGCGAAGCTCCTTAACAGCTCACTGAAGGATTTGTATTACACTTATATCAGCAAGGGAGACAATAACGGCGAAATCATGGAAAGCGCAAAGGAGCTTCTTGAAATAAACCCCGATACGGTGGGGTGGGTGCATATCGAAGGCACTAATATTTCGCTTCCCGTCGTTCAAAGAAAAACCAAAGACGGCAACGACTATTATTTAAAGCGTGCCTTTGACGGAAGCAGCAACAAAGCAGGCACAGTTTTCCTTGACTACAGGAATAAATTCGGCGCGAAGGAACGCTCCGATAACCTTGTCCTTTACGGTCACAACCAAAAAGACAGGACTATGTTCGGCGACCTTGCCGATTACAAGAAGGATTTAGAATTTTACAAGAATCACCCTGTTATTGAGTTCAGCTCAAACTATAAATCCGACACCTATAAGATATTTGCATATTATGTCACCCCGGTTCTGGAATCCCAGACGAGGGACGGGTATATATTCGACTACCATAATTACCTTAATTTATCCGACAGGAGCCGTTATGACGAATTTATTGACAGCATCATGCAGAGGTCCCAGATAATAACGGGCGTCGACGTTTCATACGGCGACGAGTTCCTTACCCTTTCAACCTGCTCGAATGAATTTGAACCGTCCCGGTTCGTCGTTTTCGCCCGTAAGGTACGGGACGGCGAAACGCCGGAAACCGACGTTTCCCCGGCATATTTAAACGACAGCGCCAAAGAGCCTGACTGGGATGTAATATATAATTAACCAGAGGTAGTGTTCATGTCTGATAAAAAGAATTTCTTATATACGTTCTTTCCGTCCAGAGGCGACAGCAGGACTGAAAAAATACGGAAAATTATCGTAATAACAGCGTCCGTCATACTGATGATTTCAATTTTCATCCTGGTTTCATATTTTATCGACCAGGCTAGAACAAAGCAGATAAACGACAGGCTGGCGGAAAACCACGCGTCGTTTTCCGTCATCACTAAAATGACGGCCCTGCCTTCCGAAACCGAATCGGAAACGGAGCCGGCGCCTCCCCCGCCGCTTGTGCTGCTGGACAGCATGGCTCCGATTCTTGCCGAAAACCCCGATACCGCAGGCTGGATTAAGATTCCCAACACAAACGTCGACAATGCCGTTATGCAGTGTGATAATAACGAGTATTATGTCGACAGGAATTTCTACGGGGAAAAATCGCAGGCAGGCACCATTTTCGCCGATTACCGCTGTGTCGTAAATGATTACAGCGACAGGCAGCATGACAATATCATCCTTTACGGTCATAACCAAAAGGACAGCACAATGTTCGGAACTCTTAAAAAGTATAAGGTTACTCAGCAGAACACCGGCAACTTCCAGTTTTATCTTGACAACCCCACCTTTACATTTTCAAACCTCTATGAAGAATATACATATAAAATCATTGCGCTGTTCATTATTGAGGTAGAGCCTTATCAGACCCGCGACGGAATTATTTTCGATTATCACAACTATATCAACTTCAGCAGCAAAGTCCGCCCTTTCGACGCATTTAAGGAAAATTTACTTGCGCGCACCGCCGTAGATACGGGTGTGGATTTCAATATAGACGACAAGTATATAACTCTTTCCACCTGCTCAAACGAATTTGAGCCTTCAAGGTTTGTGGTTGTAGGCAGAAGAGTCCGCGAGGGGGAAGACCCTGATGTCGATACCTCCAAAGCCGTTCTTAATACCGACGCCACAGAACCCGACTTAAATTATATTTATAGCAGATAACCGAGGTTTTATTAATGTCTGATAAAAAAAACACCCCTAACGATTATACGGTGGACGGTATTTTAGCTGAATTCAAAGACGGCGGCTCCGAAGCCGGAAACGATGATTTTACCGGGGATTCGGCTCAGTCCTTTGAAACGGAGGATAAGGGTGAATTCATAACGGAGCATAAGGTTTCCGGGTTTACCGGTGCGGACGGCGGTTTTTCAGAACCCGGTTCCGCCGCAAACGGCTCTGAAAGCAACAGCGTCAGCGATGAAACTGAAAACGCGGAAAAACCGGAAACCCGCACAAGTATTACCGGATTCTTTCTGGGTCTGCTCCCTTCAAAGGGCGACGGGCTGCCCGAAATTATAAGAAAACTCGTTTTTCTCGTTGCCGTTCTGGTCTTTGCCGGAGCGGGGGTTATGCTTGCGAGTACGCTGATTCAGTCGCACAGGGCTGTTGAAGATTTAAAGGAAATAAAGGCGTCCGTTACCACCACTTTAGCCACCGCAACTGACAATGAAGGGAATATTGTAACGGTTCCTCCCACTTCGGAGGAAATAAAGAGCCATAATGAACGCATTATGGATATATATTCTAAATACGAAGATGTGGTCGGCTTCATTGAAATCGGCGGCTGTGATATTTATCAGCCCGTTGTTCAGGGGCTTGACAACAAATATTACCTTACCCATACCTATTATGACAAGCAGAACAAGGGCGGCGCTATATTTATGGATTTCCGCTGCACCTTTACAAACGAATACGCCTCCCCTAATATTGTCCTTTACGGGCATAACGAAAGGGACGGCACGATGTTCGGCAATCTGAAGCATTATAAAACCGATAATAATAACGGCTATGACACCGGTTTTTATACTGAAAACCACGCGGTGACCCTGCGTTCATCCGGCGGAGCCGATACTTATCTGATTTACGCATATTTTGTCACCAACGCCCTTGAAAAACAGGATAAAAACGGCGAGGTCTTCCATTACCACGACTATATCGAAACGCTGAAGGATAAAAACACTTTTGACTGGTATTATAACGAGGTTATGGAAAGGACTCAGATTATAAGCCCGGTCGGCGTTGAATACGGCGACGAGCTGCTGTTGCTTTCCACCTGCTCAAATGAGTTTTCGGATTCGCGCTTTGTCGTATGCGCAAGGAAGCTGCGTGAAAACGAAAGCATTTCCGAAATTGATTTTACTGCCGTAACCCCAAATTATAACGCAAGAGGCCTTGACTGGGAAGCAATTATGTCGGGCGTAACCCCCGCCGGTCCGGCGGAAACGGCGGAAACGGAAGATACCGCGGAGAGCGAAACACAGGAGGAAACTTCGGAAACCGAGGAAACAACCGCGCCTGAGGAAACTACCGAAATCACTTCGGAGGAAACCGAAACGGCGGCGGCAGCCATTTCTGAAGAAACTACCGTGCTTACGGATGAAAACGGTATGGAAATAACAACAGTTACGACGACAAAGTTCGTTAAACCCACAACCGTTTCAAAAAAGGTTGACGCGACAAAGAATAAAACGACGACGACCGCCCCCGTTCCGGATGAAAACGAACCTTCAGGCGAACCTTCAGGTTTTGATTCGGATAATCCGGACGGTACGGGAGAAACGGAAAATACTCCCGAGGCTACAAGCGTTCCCGACGGTTCGTAATCACGGACTCAAAGGCGGACTATTCAGTAAAAAAGGAATGATTCTGTTAATGGCAATGTCTGATGAGGTTAAAGCCGGTTATAAAAGCAAAGCAAAACGGTATAAACCCAAAAAAACCTTTAAGGAAAGCTTTATCCCGCAAAGGGGGGACAAACCGAGCGAAATAATAAGCAAGCTCATTGTTTTCCTTTCGGTTGCGGCGCTTTTAGTATGCGCGGTTGTCTTAAGCGTTTATTTTTACCACCTTTTTGAAGCCAGGCAAAACCATGCCAATATAAAGGTTATTTACAAAAAAGCCTCGGATTCGGCGACAGGGGATGAAAATTCACTGCCTGATTCTTTAATAGAACCCGGCGCTGAAAGAAAGCCGCTTGTATTACTGCCCGCAGCTTTGACAATGCAGGAGCTCAACCTCAATTACGCCGGGTTTGTGGAAATTCCCAACTGCGTAAGCGAAGCTGTCGTTCAGTATGAGGACAATGATTTTTACCTTGACCATAATATTTATGACCAGAAGCGTTCCTGCGGCACCGTGTTCGCCGATTTCAGGAATATTGTCAATGACTATGAAAACTCCGATAATATTATCCTGTACGGACATAACCAAAAGGACGGCACTATGTTCGGGCAGCTGGATTATTATAAATTCAACCCTAAATACTGGCTTACCAACCCGTATATTTATTTTGACACTCTTTACAGCGAGGACGTTTATGTGATTATAGCTTCGTTTATTACCAACACGGAGCCTGAACATGACAACGGGTATGTTTTCGATTATCATAACTTCATAAATTTCAAAGACGAAGGCGATTATACATATGACAGGTTCATGACCGAGATTACCGAAAGAAGCCAGATTATTACAGGTATTGACGTGAACAGCGGGGATAAGTTTCTTACCCTGTCCACATGCTCTTATGAATGGGAGCCGTCAAGGCATGTTTTAGTGGCAAGAAAACTCCGCGAAGGAGAGACAACCCAGAATATTGACACATCGGGATTCAACGTAAACACAAACCCGAAATGGCCTGCCATCTATTATAAATATAACGGCGGTTCGTATTCGGGATAATTAACAATTAACAATGGCGGTATAATTTTAAGCTCTTAGATGTTATGGGGTACTAGGGCGTGTTCGAAAATCATCA
>DBCY01000121.1 GCA_002293295.1 Ruminococcus sp. UBA946
CTGATAATATCAGAATATAATATTAATATAAAATAATAAAAGCCAAAGAGGTAAAATATTATGGAAAGCATACTTAAAAAACTGTATTACGGTAATTTAGACCCTTCGATAAAAAGAGCTAAAAGCACACCGCATTATGATAAGATTAATGATGAATTAGATAAGTGCGAAAACATGCTTTATGATTATTTTAAAGAAAATAACCTTGATATGCTGCATGCAGCTTATGAAAGGTCAACCGACCTGAAAGCTGAAATAGTGTCATATGAAAAGGCGGACAGGTTTACCGACGGGTTTATTCTTTGCGCTAGTCTGGTTATGGAAATTATCTCACACCATAAATAATAATGGTCTGATAACCCCTAGATTTAATATAATGCCGCCGTAAGGCGGCATACCTCAATTGTTCATCGTTAATTATTAATCATTAATTGCCTTTGCATGCAATTCTGTAAATATTTGCAATATCGTTTTTGTCAAGAGCGACGAAACCGCCTGTCTTGCCTTCCCCAATCCCGAAATTGTTAACCAGTACGGGTATATCCTCTTCCTTCGCCCCAAGCTCAGCAAAGGTAACCGGCATACCGATGGAAGTAAGGAACGCCTTGAATTTTTCGATTCCCTCAAGGGCGGTGCGCTTAGGGTCGGCAAAATCCATCCGGCATCCCCACAGCCTTACGGCAATCTGAGCGAACCGCATAATGTCATGGTCTTTTACAAAAGTCATCCAGGCGGGGAAAATAACGGCAAGCCCCGCTCCGTGCGCGCAGTCGTAAAGCCCCGACAGCTCATGCTCGATTCCGTGGGAATTCCAGTCCTGGTCGCGCCCCACTCCGCAGATGTTGTTATGGGCTACCATACCCGCCCACATAATATTCGCCCTTGCTTCATAGTCGTCAGGGTTTTTCAGCGCTTTGGGCACTTCATTGACCATTGTTATAAGCACGGCTTCGCAGAGCCTGTCTGTAATTTCAACATCCTTGGTGTTGGTAAAATACCTTTCAAACACATGAGCCATAATATCGACCGCGCCGCAGGCTGTCTGGTATGCCGGCAGGGTACAGGTCAAAGCCGGGTTCAGCACTGAGAAAACGGGTTTGATTAAATCACTTCCCGTTCCGCGCTTAACCATTCCGTCTTCTTTTGTTATAACCGAGTTGCCCGAGCCTTCGCTTCCGGCTGCGGCTATCGTAAGTACGGTTCCTACGGGAACCGCTTTTTTTGCTATGTCTTTGCCGCAGTAAAAATCCCAGAAATCGCCGTCATAAGGAACCCCAAGCGCAATCGCCTTTGCCGAGTCGATTACCGAGCCTCCGCCGACTGCTAGTATGAAATCAACACCCTCGTTCCGGCACAGTTCAATACCCTTGTAAACAAGCGTGTCGCGGGGATTCGGCTGAACGCCGCCAAGCTCGCAGTACGGAATACTTTCTTTGTCAAGCGAAGCCTTTACCCTGTCAAGCAGTCCCGAACGGATAACGGAGCCTCCCCCGAAATGAAGAAGAACTTTAGCGCCGCCGGCTTCCTTTACAAGCTGTCCGCAGTTATTTTCGGTATCCCTTCCGAATACAAATTTAGTAGGGCTGTAAAATTCAAAATTGTTCATAAATTTTTATCTCCTTGTCTTGTAGTTGTTAAGAACTAGGTATCATGAATCAGGAGTAAAGGCATTAAGATTTTTTAACCCTTACTCCTGATTCCTTAAACCTAAATCCTATTTTACCATATATTTCATAAAAATGCTAGTCTTAAATTATATTTTTTATATGTTATTTTTTATAAACTATTGAAAATAATTCCAGTATATAGTATAATGAGGTAGTTAAGAGTTAAAAGGAAGTTTGTCCGAACGGGAAAAGTCCGGAAAGGATGTACATAACTATGGATATGCCGTTAAAACAGCTTGTATGTACCGTAATTACCGTGCTTTTTATGTTTACCTTAATCGGGATTATTAAAAATAGCGATGTTTTTGCAAGCATACCGGCAGCAGCGCATACAAAAGCCGATTATAACGGTTATGACAATGTATACATAAAAAAAGACAGCAAGTTCAAATATGAAAATATGGCTTTAAAGGATATTGCTATGCCTGAAAACAATTCTGCCGCGATACCGGTTAATATGCCGGAGCCTTCTCCCATCGGTACAATCACGCCTCCGGCAAATAATCCTAATGCTTCTGAAACGTTAAAAACAAGCTATGTCGTCAGTAAAAAAGAGCGGGAGTATGACGGAAAATCCGCATATATAGACATAAGGACTGTTTTTCAGCTCCCCGAACTTCCGGTCGGGTGCGAAGCAACATCGCTGACAATGGCGCTGAGATATTTCGGCTTTGACGCGGATAAAACTGATATTGCCGGAAATTTCCTCCCGAAGAGTGATTTTTCCCGCACGGAGGATGAGAAAGTATACATAAACAGTTATTATGACTTTTTTTTAGGCGACCCATTCGGCTGGGGCTATGGCTGTTTTTCTAACTGTATTGTGAAAACGGCGGAAAATTACATATCGGCTAACGGCGGCGGGTATGACGTAAAAAACATTTCCGGTTCAAAACCGGGCGAACTGTATAAATATGTTTCCGAAGGCATTCCGGTAATATGCTGGGGTACGACGGAAATGAGCGAGCCTTTTTATTCGCAGGAATTTTATGATATAAAAACAGGCGAGGATATTACATGGATTGCAAAAGAGCATTGTTTTATCCTTGCCGGATTTGACAATACCCTGAAAACAGTTACCATAAACGACCCTCAGCGGGGAATTGTCAGTTATGATATGGAGCTTTTCGAAAAAAGGTACCGGCAGCTTCACAGTCAGGCGGTTGTAATAACGCCTGAAGGAACAGGGGTAACAAAAACAGAAGCGGCAGAATCTGTTACCTCAGCCGAAAGCGCAACGGAAAAGCAGGAGACAACCGCTCCGGAAGCTTCCTCGGCAGCAGTAACGGAAAAGACAAAGCATGTTGAAGCTACCGCCGTTAAACCGGTAATCACGACATCCACTGTGAAAAACAACTGAACAAAACAAACCTCCGCCGGGGTTTGGCGCAAGGAGTGCAATTAAACGGGAAGGGACATACCCTTCCTGTTTTCTTCCTGTTTTTGCGCAATGATTATAGCAAAACCATTACCACAACTTACAGCTTGAAATTCTGTAACCAATCTGTTATAATATAGTTAGTCCGATGACATTGTTGTAATTTATTTGTAACATTTAACAGGGTTAATCATACGTCATATGCAAATATTCGTTATGTATGTGCCTTGAAAATCGGAAAATTATATATGGAGGTAAATATTATGTGTTTTGATTTTCTTCAGTTTTTAATGAACTGTTTCTCCGGCTGCTGCTAATACGGCAACTATACTTAAAATGAAAAACGAGGCTGCCTTATTAAAAAAGGCGGCTTTGTTTTTGTGTTGATATTAATTGAAAATTAGTATGAAAAGTATTATATTGAAATTAAGAGCGTAATATGTTATAATATTATATAATGAGTGCCGGTAGTAGTTGGAAAATAGTTGTTAGTAGTTAGTTTTTGCTTCGCAACCCCTGAATCCTTACTCCTTACCCCTCTTTTGTAGGGAACGACGCCCTGCGCCGCAGCGTTG
>DBCY01000125.1 GCA_002293295.1 Ruminococcus sp. UBA946
TGGAGTGCGGAAAAGGGAATAAACACTGTGTTGATTCTGCAGGGTGCGGCAGCCCAGCGCGCTGTGGGTATAATGGCGCTTTTAAATGCATTCGGAGTAATTACACTTTCATTTTAAAGACTTATACTATAACTGGCTGAAAAGCAAAAGAAATATCAGAGATAAGGAAGAAAGGAAAAGAATATTATCATGAGTATTTTAAAACTGCGGACTAAAAAGGTCAAAAACAAAAAAATTTCCCGCCGCATTTTTAAAGGCATACTTTTATCTCTTATTGCAGTTATATTCATAGCGGTCGCCGTGGTTCTTTCCCTTAACATATACAATTCCAAAATAGCTGATGAAATAATATCAGGCAGCAAACTTCCCTATAAATTTCTGCTTGAATATAATAAGTTTGATGAAAAAAGTCTGCCAAATGGATATGATAAGCTTTATAATTATATGTCTTGGGATTTTCATACCGACGGTTATATTGTTCGTTTCGGAAAATATCCTATGGATTTAAATAAAAGATATTTGACAGAAATAGAAATTACGTCCTCCGAATATAACATTTTGGGAATATCACCGGGTGCAAATTATATGGATGCGGCGCAAAAGCTGTCCGATTCCGGCTGGAAACCGGATATTAATTTCAATTCAGACTCATACAGGAAAAGATTTGAAAAGGGCAGGTTTACAATATTTATTGCATCATCTGATGATATTATTGATACAATATCAATAGAATCAGGTCTTATAATACTTCGTCCGTGGATTGATTATTAATAGAGGGGATAAGTTCGATATGGGCGGAGAAATTATTTACTGTTTAATATACGGCGCTCTTACAGCTTTTTGCGTGTCGTCTTTATTAGGACCAAAAAAGCTAAAACGCCGCATGTCAGAAAAAATGAATAAGAGACAACGAGTCTTCATGGGAATTATTGAAGTTTTTGCGGGATGCATTGTGATTATATCTGCAGTTTTGCTTTTTATTTCAGTTTATTTAGGAATATTCAGCAAATTAATAATAGGTTCCGCTTTATTCATATTGGGTTTTTTATTCTTGAGCGGCGGAAGGTTTAAAATCGGGTTAATTCTGGTTTTATTCGGCACATCTCACTGTATTGCAATGTTTATTAACGAAAATATGGTCGGTATGCTTGCAGTGTTTGCCTTTGCTTTCGTCATTGGTTTAACAATGACAATTATGGCAATTAAAAAAATTTTAGTTATCAGGAAATGCAGGGAAAAAGTAAAAGGAACTTTTACCGGAACAAAATATGCTTATTCTTCCGGCAGGAGTCACACGGATTATTATTATCCTATATTTCAGTATGAATACAACGGCGTGCAATATAAAGGGGTAAACATTGATAATTTATCTGGTTTTCATATTTCACATTTTTAAAAAAATATGACTGAGGGCGAAGAATATACTATATATATAAATCCTAAATCGCCCGGAGAGTTTACTTATAAAAGATTTAAAGGAATTGCTATAATATTTATTTTCATTCTATACGGACCTATGTTTATTACTATCGGTTTAATGGCGCTTTTAAATGCATTCGGAATAATTACACTTTAATTATAGATTATTATTTTTCACACAGAGACGAATATGTTATTCCGGTCAATGGCAGGGTGTTCCAATGGTCTTGGGTCTGGGTTAAAAAATATGATTTCAGGGGCAGGACTGCTGAAGCCTTTGTATGACCGGATGCGGGAAATACTTGTTTCAAAGGATGTTCTTCACGCTGACGAAACCACTCTGGAGGTTTTGCGGACTCCCGGCAATGACAGTCCGATGAATGCGTATATGTGGGTTTACCGAAGCGGCAGGGAAGATAAAATTCCGATTGTCCTGTATGATTTCAAGGAGGGACGTTCGGGAGATTATCCGAAGAAATTCCTTTCCGGATTTTCAGGATATCTGCATTGCGACGGACTTCGGCAGTATGACGACGTTCTGAACGCAAAACGCGTCGGGTGTTAAGGCTTTTGCAAAAAGCCTTTGCTCATAGCAAGGCGTTATTTCAAAAACGCCCTGGATGTGCAGTATGACAAGAAGGATTACTCCACCATAGCCGGACAGGGATTCCTGCAAATTGAAAAAATCTTTTTTATTGAAGGGAGAGAACCTGATAATCCTAATAAAAAATCAAATTATACCCTCCCTGAAATCGCTGTTATCCGGAAAGTTCAAAGTAAAGATTTGCTTGTCTCTTTCTTTGAATGGTGCGAAAAAGCCCTGGGACAGACCCTGCCCAAAAGTCTTACGGGCAAGGCGGTCAGTTATGCCCTGAAGCAGAAAGCTTCTCTTATGACTTTTTTATACTAATCCGCGGTTAAAATGATTGCAAAAATATTTCACAGATTTTTGTTGCAGTGCTAGGATTGACGATGAAGATAGGCTGTCGCCTGTCGAAGAGGAAGACGACGCAATGCGGCAAAAAGAAGGAAATATGTAATTATTTTAATTGCGGATTAGTATTAGAAGACCCGCGCCTTGAGCTTACGAACAACGCCGCTGAAAGAGCAGTCAAGCCGTTTGTGATTGGCAGAAAAAACTGGCTGTTCTGCAATACTCCCGGCGGAGCTAATTCTTCCGCAATTATTTATTCCATTATTGAAACTGCCAAAGAAAACAACCTTAAACCTTTCGACTATCTCGTTTTCATTTTTGAGAAAATACGAAATGGCAAATTTGATTGTTCCGATGACTTCCTGCCGTGGAACAACGATTTACCCAGGTCTCTATATATATATCCTAACTTCCTGCCGCCGCCCTTTTCCCGGGCGGCGGTTTCTCTTTTGGTCACGGGGTTATTTGAGGCTTACCTTTATAGATTGGTGTGGGTGGTTTGACGCTTACTGTTTTGCTGTTTTCAGGACTTCTGGTCTGTGCCGACTGCGGAGGAAACCTGAACTTCCATTTTAATCAGGGGAACCGCGACATCAGATACTTCAACTGCGCCAACAATAACCGCACCCGTAAAACCTGCGATAAGACCCACTACATCAGGGAGGACTTTCTGACACAGGTTGTTTTGCAGGAAATACGCCGCCTGACAAAGTTTGCGGGCAGATATGAGGATGAATTTGTTGAAATCGTAACGGGACACTCAAAGGAAGTTTCCGAGATTGACCGAAAAGTAAAACAGAAAGAACTTGATAAGCTCATTGCTAGGGATAAAGAACTGGATAAACTGTTTGAACGTACTTATGAGGACAACCTTTCAGGGAAGCTTTCCGATGAGCGGTACGCGAAGATGACAAGAAACTATGAGATTGAGCAGGGCGAGCTTTCCGTAAAAATCAAGGCTTTACGTACTGAACTTGAGAAATCCTCGGACAAGACCGTCACTGCTGACACATTTATCAATACCGTCCGCAAGTACACGAGGGCGAAAAAGCTTTCAGAACGTATGCTGAATGAACT
>DBCY01000167.1:0-121 GCA_002293295.1 Ruminococcus sp. UBA946
ACTTGACTTTTAATCAAGGGGTCTGGGGTTCAAATCCCCAATATCTCACCAGAATGAAAACGAAACAGCCGTATTCATAATAACGGCTGTTTTTTATTTATATTAGGGCGTGTTCGATAAT
>DBCY01000167.1:239-4313 GCA_002293295.1 Ruminococcus sp. UBA946
GATTTTCGAACACGCCCTAGTTTAACTTTTTGTTGTCCTAGCTGTTTTTCAAGGATTTTTTAAGTGCCGGGATTGACGATGAAGACAAACTGACGCCTGTTAAAGAAGATGACGCAATGCGGTAAAAAGATAGAAATATACAATTATTCCAACTGCGGATTAATATTATCGTATAAAGAAATATTTAACCGCCGTTAAGACTGCTCCAAACCATTGAGGGAACATATCATAATACATTTCATAATACTGTTCATATAATTCAGGGTCGCCCTCCCTGATTATTTCCAGCATTGACCTCATGAATGAACCTTCGTATACCAGTGAATAATAAAAAATCATAAAGGCAAGCGAGATAATGCCTGTTATTATACCGGCGACAGCGGATTTATCCCCGAAAGTTATTCGTTTTGATTTATGAATAATACCAAAGATTACAGCCAGTACCGGCAATGCAAATAATATTTCGATACCGATAACAAAAATACCTAAAAATAAAGAAATAATTCCCAGAACCATTGAAGCCGTCGCAAAACCAGTTGACGGATGCATTACAGGCATACTCCCCTGCTGATAACCGTTTTGATAGCCATATGGTCCGGGCTGAATATACGGGTTTCTCTGAGGAGTATTATGTTGGTTATACTGCTGATTATAGGGGTTTTGCCGAGGCTGCTGATTATACGGGTTCTGCCATTGGTTATAAGGATTCTTCTGCTGATTATCCGTTTTCTGCTTCTGTGCATTATCACCGGAAGGATACATTTCCTCAACCGCAGGCATTGAAGGAATTTCATTTCCGTTATTTTTCTCTTCAGAAAAAGGGTTGTTCTTTTCGTTCAGGTCATCCATCTTTTTATTCTCCTTTATAGTGCGTTATAAATATATCCGTGGATTATTATACACCATTACCTGTATAATTTCAATACATTTATATAAATTTTATTAAAACTCTGATTTCAATTTCAGTTGACAAGATTATTTAAAAAGTGTATAATTAAAATGTATTTTTGTTTTGAATACAATATATGATATGAGGAGTTGAAAAAATGGACGCGGGCAGTGGCAACGGTATAAAACCGCGAAGTTGCGGTTTGAAGAAACGCAGGCATTTAAATCTGTCAGTATTGTTCTGCGTTTATTTGAACCTCTTTTAAATAATTTCGCTATATGTTTTATACCTCCAATAAAAAATCGGAGGGATGGAAATTGAAAAAGGATTATGCAGTAGAATTACTTGAAACTAAACAATTTGCGGCATTAAAAAATGAGCTTAATGAAATGAACCCGACGGATATAGCGGTTTTGCTGGGTGAAATGTATGAAGCGGATGACTTGGGTGACAGGGAATTAACTTTATTATACAGGGTTCTGCCTAAGGAGCTTGCCGCCGAAGCTTTTACCTATATGGACAGCGAGCAGCAGGTTGTCCTTATCAACGCTTTTTCCGACAACGAACTCAGGGCGGTTATTGACGAGCTTTATCTTGACGATACAGTCGACATTATTGAGGAGATGCCGGCAAATGTTGTATCAAGGATATTGCAGAATACCGATTCTGAGACCAGGAAACAGATAAACGAGCTTTTAGACTACCCGAAAGACAGCGCGGGTTCTGTTATGACAACAGAGTTTGTCTATTTGCATAAGGAAATAACAGTGCAGGACGCCTTTTCAAAAATCCGCAGGGTAGGTTATGTCAAGGAAACGATTTATACATGTTACGTCACCGAAAACCGCAAGCTCGTAGGGACGGTTTCGCTGCTCGACATGATAGTATCCGACCCTGAGACGCGCATCGAAGAAATAATGGATACCAATGTTATATCGGTATCAACGCACGACGACCGTGAAGCGGCGGCAAATACTCTTTCAAAGTATGACCTTGCGGCTATCCCCGTAGTTGACGCCGAAGCCAGAATCGTCGGGATTGTAACCTTTGACGACGCTATCGACGTTCTGGAGGAGGAAGCTTCGGAGGATATGGCGGTCATGGCGGCGATTTCCCCTTCCGACAAGCCGTACCTTAAAACAAGCGTTTATCAGATATACAAGGCGCGTATACCCTGGCTTCTTCTTCTTGTCATTTCCGCTACCTTCACTTCGATGGTGCTGGAGCTGTTCGAAAAGGAGCTTGCCGCTGTCACCGCACTTGTAGTGTTTATCCCGATGCTTATGGGTACGGGGGGGAATTCGGGAAGCCAGTCCTCTGTTACGGTTATCCGCGGTCTGTCCATTGATGAAATCAGTTTTTCCGATATTTTCAAGGTCATATGGAAGGAATTCCGGGTTGCGTTTTTATGCGCCGTAACAATCGCCGCGGTTCTTTTCCTGAAAATACTTTATTTCGACCGGCAGGGACTTAATATAGCCCTTGTCGTTTCAGGAACGTTGTTCGTCGTTGTGGTGGTCGCTAAGTTTGTAGGCTGCACGCTGCCTATGCTGGCAAAAAAAATCGGGGCGGACCCGGCTGTAATGGCAAGCCCTTTCATTACGACGATTATTGACGTTATAGCTCTTTTGGTATATTTTGTTTTTGCAAAAGCCGTTCTTAATATATGAATTTTAAACGGACCTCTTGCGGAATCGTACGCGGGAGGTCTGTTAAAAGGGATATTTCCTTTCCCGCGTTCTTTTACAGATATGTGAAAACCAAAGGAGGAATTTGTGATGTTAAAGTTCAAAAAAATAACCATTTGTTTTTTAGCTCTCGTTATGTTTTGCAGCATAAGCTTGACCGCTTCCGCTGCGCCGTATGGCACACCGTTCAAATTTTATGTTATCGAGCCTTTGCCGGTTCATGATGTCATGCCCTCACTGCTTATCATCATTGACACCCCCGCAACAAGAATGGGTGTCCTTGACGGGTCAACCGGTTCAGCCGGTATTCAGGGCAAGGAAAATATTATGCAGCGTGTTGATGAATTTTGCCAATTGATGTTAGCAACAGGAGAAGAAACGGTTATTGATGATATTTGGTACTATACCCAGTTGCCCAATGATGGTTTTACTGGTTTTGAACAACCCATTCAAGATTTAGAAAAAGCAGTCATTGACTTGATTGTTGCCAAGTATCCGAATGAAAAAACTCGCCCGAGGTGGCGTCAGGTTTTACTCTACGTTAACAATACAATTGTTGAAGGAAATGGTTATGCGATGTGGAGCGGATACAATCGAAATATGCGTATTACTGGCATTAATCATTCTTTGACAGGTATTCATGGCTCATTGCATGCTCATGCTGGTACGGCAGAAGTGGCTTATGGTGCCAATAGTACCACCATGAAAAACTTTTACGCCACCTACGGTTCTGCTCACGTCGCCGGAACGACCTGGGGGGGGTCTTCTTTGAAGCATTTGGCGCGCCAGCTCCTGACCTAAATGACCCGGCATATAAATCTGCTAAATATACCGAGGGAGATGTGACGGGTTGGACACCTATGGGATTGGCTACAATTCTCTTTTCCGATTACACCACTGATGATAACGGCTTAATATCGTGGTTTGATGATGGTGGTCCCACCAAAGAATTTTATGTCTGGCTTAAGCAAAAATTTGTAACAGAGCTTAACGTTGACGATTATGAAGCGGCCTGGGATTTCGCTCAGTACCCGCTGCCCAAAGACGCCAGCAAAAAAGCCGCTGTGATTAAAAAACTGCGCATGAATGAAATGTCATACGCAGACTGCGAGCGGCTCTACGGAGACCCGGCAATTCCCGACAGCCTTATAAAACAAGCCGTTTCGGCAAACAAAGCCGGAACGGGCATAAAAATAAACATTGACGGATTGAACGGCAAAAAGGAAAAATCAGTGAAATTCAACGCAAAGTATGCCGGAAAGACGGCAAAATTATATCTGTACAACCCCGAAACAAAAAAACTGAGCCTGACCGCAGCCTCAAAAATCGCCGCCGACGGCAAATGCACGTTCAAGAGCTTAAAACAGCCGGGCAGTTATTTGGCGGTTATAAAATAAAAATCCCCCACAGCTTCACGCTCCGGTGCGGTTGCGGGGATTTTTCCGGCATTTGAAAATTTTCATGAGAATTTTCATCAGGGTATTTTAGCGAGTGAAC
>DBCY01000031.1 GCA_002293295.1 Ruminococcus sp. UBA946
TATAAAAACTTTATTTAAAACCATCCTGAAATACATTTTTCTTTTTATTATAGGCGGGGGGATTTATTTCGGAATAGAAATGCTCGGCCGTGGGCGTTCCCACTGGAGCATGTTTATTTTAGGAGGGGTATGCTTTATTTTTCTCGGACTCCTGAACGAGGTCTTTACATGGGAAACTCCTCTGCTGATTCAAATGCTTATGGGAATGCTTACGATAACGGCTCTGGAGTTCATAACCGGCTGTTATGTAAATATTTACAAGGGCTGGGGCGTATGGGATTATTCGGACATGCCGTTCAATTATAAGGGACAAATCTGTCTGCTTTACTGTTTGTTCTGGTTTCTGCTCAGTATAATCGGTATAATGCTTGACGACTTAATCAGACACAGGTTTTTCGGGGAGGAGAAACCGAGGTATAAATTAATCTGATTTATTCATTTGACCATGTTACGGAAAACATTAATTGGAGCGAAATTATATTTTTCGCTCCAATAATTTTATTATTTATACGCCTTGCGGTACAGGTTATTTAGCGTTCATTTTTGCTTTGTAGTCGTCCTTGAGTTTCTGAAGCTTGATTGAGTCTTCGGCGCGCTGTAATTTTGCCTGCTCCTGAATACGCCTTGTTTCGTCTATACCGTCGACAATGGTCTGCCAGGTCTGTTCAAGTGTTTCGACCTTGATTGAGCTTCCCGAAGCCATCTGGGTGGTAAGCTTAGTCTGAGTAACGGTATTCTGCGCGTTTTTAATAAGCAGCTCGTTTGTTTTTTCGTCAAGAGCGGACATCGCCTCCGCCTGAATCCTCTGCCGCTTGAGCATTAAAGCCTGCGCGAGGGACTGCTTGAATACCGGCATAGTGATTATGAACGCCGAATTAATCTTCCTTACCAGGTTAAGGTTTGAGAACTGCATTGATTTCAGCATAGGCACAGTCTGCATGGCAACGTTCTCCGCAATTTTCAGGTCCATAACGCGCTGCTCGAAAATCTGGCGGGTCTGCTCCAAAGTCTGCAAATCCATTGCCACGGCGCCGGAATCGGGAGCGTCCATAAGCTTCTGACGATATTCGATTATATAATTGTCAAGCTCGACGCAAGCCTGTTCGCCTGCCATAATATAAAGCAGCAGGTCCTTGTAATACTGGATATTAGCGTTGAACATCGTTTCAAGCTTAACGTTCGACGCTTCAATTTCATTTTCATACTTTTTCAGCTGGACATAAATCTTGTCGACGTCGTCGCCCATCGTATGGTATTTCGATAAAAGCCGGTCAACATTCTTCTTGATATTGGCAAGCAAGCCTTTTTTACCCTCGTCGGCAAGCTCCTTAGCGTCAAACTGGTTCATTATATTGGCAAGATGCTGTAAAAGCTCGCCCGAGTCGTTGACCTGGCTCATATTCATTGTGCCGAGTACCTGGTCGGATGCCTTGGAAATCTCAGCCGCGACGGAATCGCCGAACTTGACGATTGAATTGACGTCGTTGATATTGATTGTGTTTACGAGTTTTTCAACCTCTTCGTTCTTGACAATGTCATGCTTAATCTGCCTTGTAGCCTCAATAATCGAGAAATTAAGAGCGGGTGCGACCGGGGCGAGGTTTGCCGTTTCGCTGGTTTCGGGGACATCGATAATCTCAGGTCTTTCGGATGCGGGTGTGAATTTCAGAGCCATTTTAAATCTTACCTTTCTTGAATAAATTTTTTAACAGACCGCTGCCGTTGGTTTTGGGGATATAATCGGGAACCTCGTCGGGGAGCTTAAACCGGGGTACGGTGCATTTATGAACATATTCATTCATCGTATATATTTCAAAAGCCGATTCGTTAATATATGTTTCAAGGTTGCGGTAGCCGGTAGGGGTTATAACCGCAATATCAAACCCCAAAAGGTTATACATGACGAGCTGGATGCATTCGGTCTTGCTGAACGTATCTTCTATTCTGTCGATAATTATGATTTTGGGTATATCTTTGGTAAAATCGAATTTCTGAAGCAGCTTAAGGATTTTACGTTCGATATTTGAAGCCACATATAAAATCAGCTGCATTTTTTCGTCGGCTTCAAGCTTAAGGAAACCGCTGCCGGCAGCCTCCTGCATTTTTCTGAAAATAAGGTTCTGCAATGAATCGCTTAAAAAATCATATTTATTATAGGGGGATTTTTTGAATTTTTCAATCAGGAAGCTGTCCCCGCTTATAAACTGGTTATATACCCTAAGGCTCCCCTGATTGATTTTATCAGCGGTCACGCCCTTGTTCATCAGAACGGTCAGCGGTGAAAGCTTATATTTCACGTCGTCCCAGTAATCATTTAAATCGCCGTCCCTGACGCCGCTTATTTTCACAAAAAGATTGGGAACGAAGGCGGTATCGTTTTCCGTTTCGAATCCGGAACGGAATTTAGACTGCTGGTGCCATAGAATATTTATTTCATCAAAGGTGGTTTTCAAGGTCCTTGCTTCAAGGTTTGAATACTGAAAATCGCGGAAAACCGCCGAGCCGTCGTATAAAACCGTGTCAAGCTCCCTCGAAGCGCTGTATGCCGCTGTTTTATATTTTGTTTTCACGGATTTAACGGGGTATATCATGCCCTGCTTAGAAAATGCGTCGTCGAATATCTGCATCCTGCCCTCTTTGTTGTTCATTTTCAGCATATTCATACAGGATTTGTCACAGCAGATATAAATAACGTCCATGCCTATATGGGATAAAAAATGCAGGAAATCCAGTTCCGCTTCGTTAATCTCGCCGTAATACATTACAACGGGGATTTCATCATTGCGGTTCTTATATGCCTCGATAAGCACGCATCTGTTCAGCCATGTTATCAGAGAGACCGAATATTCATAAAGTCTGACGGGAGAGCCGGAAAGCATCCTTTCGGTGAATTCCCTGTAAACGGAACACGCCAGCTCAGACCTTATATCATCCCCGTAAATTTTAATCAGCGACGCAAAGTCATCCTGCATTTCATGAGTATCGTCTTTTGAAACCACATTAAACAGTGAAATTTCTTTTTGCGAGGGTTCGGAAAGATGGTTTTCTATATACAGAAAAATTTTAGGGCACCTGATTAGGTTTTCCCTTAGCTCATAAAGCATGTTATGATATTCGGCAAAATCACTTTCGGACGGGACTCCCAAAAGGGCGGCGAAGTATACGGGAAGCATTTGACCCGCCGTAAAATGCCCTCCCCTTGATAAAAGACGGTTATCATGAGTTTCAAAAATATCCTTTGACAATGTTCCGGCTGAAGTTGATATTGTCTGCACCAGCCTTCTGTTTTCGGTTGAAAACCCTTCAAATCTCATATTAATAAAGCGCCTTTCCTTAGTGTCTGTTTAATAATTCCTGTAAAACAATACACAGACTCTTTCAATATTACTAATTGATATTATACTAGATATAGCATAGTGTTGTCAAGTATAATTATAAAAAAGCCTTTACTAAAAATCTATATTATGGTATAATAACAGGCAGCAGTATAATATAATTTATTATTTTTACGGTAAGGATTATTATATGAAATATTTCGGTGACGGATTGAGCGAAAAACATAGGGAATTAAGCGGATTAATACGGAGGAAAGACGGATTCGCGCCTGCTGCGGAATTACTGCTTGAACTCCATGCGGCTTTGCATTTATCCGAGGTTTCGGGAGGCGGCGTTAACGAGGCTGATTTGCTTTTCAGGGATTTATCACCTGCCGAATATGCCTTCATGCCGTCGCCGAAGGACGAAACGGTTGCATGGGCGGTATGGCATATTGCGAGGATTGAGGATTTGACTATAAACATGTTGGCTGCCGGCTTAGAGCAGGTTTTCAATGCGGAGCGGAAAGAAAGGATTAACGCTTTCTGTTCCGATACGGGCAACTCAATGACCGGCGATGAAATTATAAGGTTCAGCAATGAAATAAGATTCGAAGAACTGCTTGCATACAGAAACGCCGTAGGAATGAGGACAAGGGAGATTATAAAAGGACTTTCCGCCGGCGATATGAAACGAAAAATAACCCCTGAGGGTATTAATAAAATTAGAAGCGAAGGCGGGGTAGCCAGCGGCTNNTTACACTTATCTTGGTCAATGGTCAAGTGGCACTACCGCGTATTGGAATGCGGTTGGGAAACCACTGCAATACGCGCAGAAGGATGTTGCGGGTATTTTGCTAATGCCGGCGACGCGCCACCTTATGCTGCACCTGAACGATTGCAGTAAGTATAAATATAAAATCAGGACTGTAAAGCGGGAGGTAAAAACTTAAATGACAGAAACGCAAGGTAAATTAACCGGTTATTGTCTCGAGAAAAACGGAGCTTATCCCGACTGGCCTTTCGGAGAGGACGTAACAGTTATTAAGGTTAAAGCCCCGTCACAGGAAAAAGGACGTATATTCGCGCAGTTTTTTACTTTGAAAGACAAACCCTGCGCTACCTTTAACTGCTCCGCCGAAACGGGGTATTTTTACCGCAGCGTTTATCCCGGTTCGGTAACACGGGGTTATCACTGCCCGCCTGTCCAGCAGCCGTATTTTAATACAGTCAGCCTGGACGGAACGGTACCGTATGGAGAATTACTGCTTATGATTGACCATGCTTATGAAACGGTTCTGAAAAAGCTCCCGAATTACATACAAAAGGAGCTGTGTCTGAAAGGAACTAACAGGTATGGAATATAAAACAAGAGAATATCCGATGTTTTCCGCATGCGGTTTAAACTGCGGTTTGTGCCCGCGTCATCATACCGACGGAACGTCAAAATGCCCGGGGTGTTCGGGCGAAGGTTTTTCAAAGGTGCATCCGGCATGCGGTGTGTTATCCTGCTGTCAGCGCAGGGGTTTGGAATACTGCTGCTTCTGCGGTGAGTTCCCGTGCAAGAAATATAACGGCGCAGACCTTTCGGATTCCTTTATAACACATAAAAATCAACTAACGGATTTTGAAAAAGTGAAAAATTCCGGGCTGTCAGCTTATAAAACCGGGCTTAACGAAAAAATAGGGATACTCAGATATCTGCTTGAAAATTATGACGACGGCAGACGGAAAAGCTTTTTCTGTCTTGCGGTGAATCTTATGGATTTGCAAACGCTTAAACGTATAATATGTGATTTAAGCAGTCGGTTAAAACAGGAGGTTCCAATAAAAATAAAAGCGGACGGGGCTTCCCGTTTATTTCAGGAAACGGCTGATAAAATGAACATATCATTAAAACTTCGTAAAAAAGTGAAAGATAAGGTTAAAGTTTGATGAATAAATTTTAAGCTTAGGAGTTTTGTCCTTTCAGGGCAAAACATTAGGAAAGGATGGTTATATTTATGAAAACACTGATTCTGTACTATTCATTCTCAGGAAAGACAAGGGAGCTTGCAAAGGAAAAAGCCGCATCTCTGTCCGCTGACTCGGAAGAGGTATTCACGGTAAGGAATGTATCAAAGGCATGGGCGTTCACGGCTGGGATATTTAAATCAATCGGACGCAAAAAGACCCCTGTCAAGCCGCTTGAATCACAGCTTGACGGTTATGAGAGGATAATTCTTATGTTTCCCGTATGGGCTGGGCATCCGGTACCGATGTTTAATACAGTAGCGGAGCTTCTGCCGAAAAATACTCCCGTTGAGCTTATAATGGTTTCGCAAAGCGGAAATACCGGCGAAACGGCGGAGAAAACCAAGGAATTCGTTAAAAACCTGGGTTTAACGATTGAAGGCTATACAGACATGAAAACAAGTGAATAAATCCATGGACATAATAATCAGAAAATACACCCCCGAAGATGAAAACGCGCTTTTCAGCCTGATTGAAAAAGAAGGCGGGGAGTGGTCCGATTACTGGAGCGTTACGGGGAAGCCAAAGTACATTAAAGCTCTTGCAAGCTCGGTTGTCTTTCTGCTTTTTTCGTACAGCGTTCTGTGCGGATATATCCGCTGCCGGGACGACGGCGGCTTCGGGGTATATGTTTTTGACCTTTTGGTGGACAGGGATTACCGGGGCAATGACTTCGGGAGGCTCTTGATAGAAAATGTCTGCCGTGACTATTCAGATAATGATGTATATGTCATGGGCGACGTGTATCCTTATTATGAGGATAACCTCGGTTATGAAACCGCCGGTAAAATTTATATTGCCGGCAAAGGTGATTAAGAATATTAATAATATTCAATTTAAAAGTCCAGGTTTTATGAGCTTGACAGTGAGGTAACGGAAAGGATTGTCGGCTTTTATGATAGAAACGGGGTTGTTTATAATTATAGGAATATATTTCAGCGGAACGGGAAATACAAAGCACTGCGTTGAATATTTCACTTCAAGGGTTGAAATCGGAACGGAATGCTTTTCCATTGAGGACAGAAGAGCCGTTGCCAAGCTTAATGAATCGGATAAACACGATACGGTTGTTTTTGGGTTTCCGGTTTATTACAGCAATATCCCGAAAATAGCGAAGGATTTTATATACCGCAATAAAGCCGCGTTTAAAGGCAAGAAAGTATTTATTATTACTACTAAAGGGCTTTTTAACGCTTTTGCAGTGGGTTATGCAAGGGAAATTTTCATGGAGTGCGGCGCGGAATTTATAGGCAGCTTACAGCTTAATATGCCTGATAATATCCGTGATATGTTTGTAATGGAGATTTGTTTTACCAAAAATTATAAAAAAGTTATTATTAAAGCTTATAATAAAATAACAAAAGCGGCGGAAAAATTCATAGCCGGCAGCCTTCCGAAGAGCGGCTTGAATCCGTTTAATTACATAATAGGTTTCCTGTTGAAAATATTGTGGTTTTATCCCAAAACGGATAAATACATAAAGGCTCCCAAGGTTAATCCCGGAAAATGCACCGGCTGCGGCAAATGTGAAAAGCTATGCCCCATGCGTAATATAAAAATCACTGACGGCAAAGCGGTTTCAGGCGGTATGTGTACAATATGCTACCGCTGCTTTAATAACTGTCCGGTTAAGGCATTAACGGTTTTGGGGAATAAGGTTTATGACCAGTATACTTTTGATTCTGCGAATTTTAAATAAACAGGGTGAATATGACAGAATTAAAAAAAGCGAGGTAAATAAAATTATGGATAAAGGAATTATGGAGCTAGAAACAGAGCAGCTTATTTTACGCAGGTTTTCACCGGACGACTGGCAGGATTTATATGCGATTTTAAGCGACCCCGAGGTTGTAAAATTCGAACCGTATGGTCCCTTTTCTGAGGAAGCCAGTAAGACGGAAGCCGTCAGCCTTTCTGTTAACGAAGCGTTCTGGGCGGTATGCTTAAAGGAATCGGGAAAAGTAACCGGCAGAATATACCTTAATAAAAATGATGAATACAATAACTGGGAGCTGGGGTACATATTAGGCACAAAGTATCAGAAGAAAGGCTACGCGACTGAAGCCTGCGAAAAAATAATTGACTATGCTTTCAATATTAAGGATGCCCGCAGGATTGCCGCTTACTGCAATCCGCTGAACGAACCGTCGTGGAAACTGCTTGAGCGGCTGGGGTTCCGCCGTGAGGGGCATTTAATCAAGGATATATATTTCAAGAAGGACGACGCGGGGAACCCGATATGGTCTGATACTTACGAGTATGCTATCCTAGCGGAGGAATACAAAAAATCAAGCAGGGATAAATAAATAATGCAGAAGGGGCATTTATTATGCAGCATAAAGGTACGAAGGAACTTGAAACAGAACGGCTGATTTTACGGAGCTGGCAGCCTGAAGATTTAAATGACCTTTATGAATATGCAAAAAATCCGGATGTTGGTTCAATGGCAGGCTGGGAACCTCATTCAAGCAAAGCGGTATCTTTAGCCGTATTAAAGTCTTTTATAGAAGTCAGCGGAAATTGGGCAATCGTTTTAAAGGAGACCAGAAAAGCAATAGGTCAGTTAAGAATATATCCCGATGTGAACAGGGGAAAATACAATGCAAAATATATAAATTTTGCCCTTTCATTTGATTATTGGGGTAAAGGATATATGACAGAAGCGATAAAACGTATAGTTGAATATGTTTTTAAAGATATGGGAATTGATTTGCTATCTGTTTTTCATTATCCTCATAATATCCGCTCAAAACGCGTGATTGAAAAATGCGGTTTTACATATGAAGCAACATTAAAACAATCGCAAAAAATTTATAATGGACAAATTTATGATAGTGTTTGCTACTACATGATGAATCCGGATATTAATGATGATAAGGGTGTGTTTATAATGAACGGAATAACATTCAGGAGGCTGGAGCCCGGCGATATTGACCGCCTTGTTGAGCTGAGAAAAATGCAATTACGGGAAGAGGGAGCGAAAGAAACCTGCGATATAACAGGTTCGCTTCTTGATTTCTATAAACGGCATTTTAAGGATGGCACTTTTGTTTCATGGATAGCCGCAAACGGTGATGAAATCATTGCGACAAGCGGTATGTCCTTCACGGAAAAACCGCCTTATTACAGGAACCCGACCGGGCGTATCGGTATTTTGTCAAGTATGTATACCCTGCCGGAATACCGGCGAAGGGGAATTGCAAAAAAGCTTCTGGGGCTGGTTGTAAACGAAGCTAAGGAATACGGATGCGGCATTATCCACCTTACCGCTTCCGATTCGGGCGTTCCTTTATATGAGAATTTCGGATTTGAACGTAACAGTAATTTTTTCGAGTACAGGTTATAAGGAGGAAGTTAAAATGGCTACAACAGCGGATTTTATTGAATTTGTCTGCTCTCAGGCGGAAGGTACGGGGGTTGTCCGTTCAAAAAAGATGTTCGGCGAATATATGGTTTATATCAACGACAAGCCGGTTCTGCTCATTTGTAATAATACGGTATATGTAAAAATTCTGCCCTGTCTGGACGGCCTTATGGACGGAGCCGGAAAAGGCACCCCTTATGAAGGTGCGAAAAAAGAGCACTATATTCTCGATATTGACGACAGGGAGCTTGTTCACAGGGTTATTGCAGCTTTGGAACCGGTAATTCCGTTTCCCAAGCCCAGGAAAAAGAAGAATAAAGAATAATAATGAATTATATGACATATAATTTTTAATTATATGATTATTCTTTTTATTTATAATTATTGCATTAATCATTCCCATATGTTATAATAATGCTAATCTGAGGTTAAAATACTTGTAAACAAATGGAATTTACAAGTAATTAATTGTTGATTAGCATGATATATTTTTAAGGGACAGCCCCGTCCTGATTATTTAATGTCTGTTGAATAATTGAAAAATACTGCCGCTATGCGGCGTTAAAGATTTTTCAATTATTCCAGTGCAAGGTTTTTAGTAAAATACTTTAAACTCTTGCACTTAATAAAACAGTTTTCTTAGAAAACTGTTTTATTAGCAGACATTAACAAGAAGTATTGCGAAAAAGCTCTGCTTTTTTCGCACCTGGAAACAGACAAGTCTGTTTCCAGGAACAATTACACAAAATGTGTAATTGTT
>DBCY01000187.1 GCA_002293295.1 Ruminococcus sp. UBA946
CGCCACACAGGGCGTCCCCTACGTATTAAAGCACACACAGCGGAAATCCGTTTAACTTTAAACGAACCGTTTTAAAGTTAAACGACTATATTATGCATTTTTAAAATTATGCGGTAGCTCCTTATATTTTTAGTGTTTTAATAATATTTCATTGCCAACCCCGGCGCTGCAGCAAAACCACACAACTCGTTTATTGTGAACAATTACACAAAATGTGTAATTGTTCAGTATGTATTATATTTTATTCAAATCTGAACCATTCAAAGTCAAAGTCGGCTCCGGGGAGGAAAACGAATTTAACCTGATAGAGTCCCGTAACTCCGTCCAGCTTAAAGGTTTTTTCGGTCATTTTTTCGGTATGCTTGAATTCCGCCAGTCGGCGTTCGCTTCCCGTGTCGTTCGTGAATATGATGTGTACGGAATCCAGCCGGTTATAGGTTCTGCCGCGTACGGTAAGAGCTCTGAAGCCTTTTGTGAAGTCCATCCCGTCAAATTCAACGGTAACGTTATTTTTTATATGGGAGATGAAGCCTTTTTCGTTTATTGTGAAAGAATCCCCGAAAATACGGTTGTTTGACACCGCCGGTATTTTAGCGTATGCCTTTTCGCTTTTCTCAAAGACAAACCCTTTGACGGAAACCCTCTGCTCAACCTGCCTCAGAGCGATGCATATTGTCTGAATGCCGGTTAAGGTTTCCGAAAGCTCAAAGGTGTTTTCCTGATAGGTCTGCCAAATGAAGTCAGCTTTGTATTCACCCCTGTAAACACAAACGGCTCCCTCCTCATAGGGCATACCCTTCCAAATCTCTATAGGAAGCGGGTCTGAGGTGTGCCAGTGGATAATCGGAATTGATATTCTGCTGCTTCCTGTTTCACCGAAATCTACATTTTTGAACCCGATACAGGTCATTTCTGGTTTTGCCCGGATTCCGCCGTCAAGGTCGCCGTCCAGCACAAATGAAGACGCGTTGGACAATGAAGCCGGAATAAAGCTGTACGGGTCGAACACGGCAGCGCCTACTCCTTCGACGATGAATTCAAGGTCGGATAAAACCTCCGGGAATTCTTTTCCGTTCCGGCAGGTAGCCCTTAAGCGGAACTCTCCGTCACCGACGGCTGTAACGACAGCTTTTCCGCCGGTAATCTCAACTTTAGCGTTATTTGTTTCGATACCGCCGTTTGTGACAACCCTGAAAACGGGGTCATTATAGGTATTGTTCAGGGGGTAGCAGACAAACTCAACCGCGGACGTCATGTTTTCCCTGTCAAGCTTTGTACGCTCCGCTTTAAGCCCGATTTTCCTCACCGGAATTTCATTGTTTTCAGGGGAAGGAATATTTTCGGCTGCACATGAAATTCCTTTTTTAACTGCGGCAGGAACGGCTTCGATTTTCAGCGTTTCGCTTTCAAATCCCATGGATGAAACGGTTACGGCGCAGTCACCGGGATAATCCTTAGCCGCGACCATAGCGACAAGCTTTCCGCCAAAAAGCTTTTTCGACGTTCCCTTATACTCGTCATAATCGGTGGAATCACCGCTGTCAAGACCGACGAGGCGTCCCGCGCCGCTTACCGTAACATTCATACGACTCTTTGCGTTAGCGACAAAAACACCGTTCTCATCAACCGTTGAAATTGTTATAAAGGAAATGTCCTCACCGTCGGCATTAATAACGGTTTTATCGGCTTCAAGCATTAGTTTAACGCCGTCTCCGAAGGATTCGCAGACGTCTTCAAGGATTTTAACGCCATTTATGTCATAACCGATTGCTTTGAGGGTTCCTTCTGAATACGGAATACGCCAGCAGCAATTCAGCTTTTCACCGTTTTCAATATCAATTTCCTCAGTTCCGATTAGTACATCATTAAGATATAATTCAACCTTAGGGCAGGTGGTGTATGCGTAAACATCGATAAGCTGACCTTCGTTAAAATCCCAGTACGGGAAAAGGTGAAGCACGGACGCGTCTTTTTTCCACATGGTACGGTAAAGGTAAAACTGGTCTTTTTTCAGCCCCGCCGTATCAATCTGACCGAAGTATGAGTTTTTCGTCCAGTAGGGGGAGGGCTCGCCGATATAGTCGGCGCCGGTCCAGATGAACTGTCCGCCCGAAAAGCTGTTGTCCCTTTCGGCTTTTATGGAATACTGCAGTGTCCTGTCTCCAAGACCGGAACGGGAGTTTTCAAGCCCTGAGCATTGCAAATCCTCATAGGTTATGACGGGGCAGTCCGCCGGAAAATGGTAAATTCCGCGGCTTTGCACCCTGGAGGCGGTTTCGCTTCCGTAAATAAACCAGTCGGGATGTTCCTCATGATGCTTGTCATAAACAGACTCGGAATAATTATATCCCGCTATTTTCAGCACATCGGCACATTTCCGGGCGGGTTCCCACCACATATAATTCGAGCCTATAGTAGCGACGGCATTTTTATACGGGTCATGCTTTAAAACGTTTTCATACAGAAGTTTAGTTACGCTGAGAGCTTCGGGACGGCAGTGGGTGTCATAAATTTCGTTGCCGATACTCCACATTATTACGGAAGGATGGTTCCTGTCGCGGCGTACCCATGAAGCGACGTCGGAGGGCATCCATTCGTCAAAAAAACGGGCATAGTCAAACTCGGTCTTAGGCAGCTGCCACATATCGAAAGCTTCGGAAATGATTAATATGCCAAGCTCGTCGGCAAGCTCCATAAACTCTTTTGAGGGCATATTATGGGAAGTACGCACGGCATTTACTCCCATATCAAGCATGGATTCAAGCTGCCGCCTTAAAGCCGCTTTATTGACGGCGGCTCCTAATGCTCCGAGGTCATGGTGAAGGCATACGCCGCTGAACTTGATTTTCCTGCCGTTGAGGAAAAATCCATCGGGTAAAAATTCAGTTTTCCTGAATCCAACGGTACATTCTTCGGTATCAATGACCTCGTTCTGGTAAATAAGCTCGCTTTTTAACGCATAGGACTGTGGGTTATCAGTATCCCAGATATGAGGTTCGGAAATTACGGCTTCAACAAACCCCTTTTTTACGTCATGCTCAAATGTAAATACTCTGCCGTCCTTTCCTGTGAGCTTATGCCTGACATCAAGGCTTTTATTCTCCGGGTTTATAATTTCGGCTTCAATCCTGACAGTCCATAAGCCCTTGTTATTATCATCCCGAACAGCCGAAAAATAAATGCCGTCCGTGGAAAAATGCTCACCGCTTCTTGTAATCATATAGACAGGGCGGTAAATCCCCGCTCCCGAATACCACCTTGAATTGGGGGCGTGATGACGGACGATGACAACGATTTCATTTTCGCCCTGCCTGATTAACCCTGAAGCGTCAAACTCAAAGGTTGAGTATCCGTATTTCCAGTCGAACACATGACTGCCGTTGATATAGACGCTTGAATTCATGTAAACGCCTTCAAACCTGAATGAAACGCACGGTTTATTGCCGTCGTATGTAAAGGTTTTCCTGTAAAATCCGTTTGAGCTTTCATAAAGGCCGGCGGTCTGCCAAATCAGCCAGTCATGGGGGATATCAACAGGCTTCCAGTCCTTGATTTCAGTAACAATATCAATTTCGGCGGTTTTATCCTGTTTGGAAAAGAACCAGTTATCGCAGAAAAGCTGTTTTAAATAAGGCATACTAAAAAATTCCTTTCAAATATAATACATAACCTGAAGAAAATGCATAAAGGATTAAGCAAATATTCTGATAAACCCATACATATAGTGTAATACTTCTTGACAAATTTGTCAAGAAATGTTACTATATTTATTAGGATAATTAATTGATGCATTAATTAATCAATTAAATACGATTGGAGAATTATGATGAATCTGAAGAAAAAACTGGCATTTCTTTTATGTGCGGGAATGATTTTATCAGCAGGGTGCAGCACAGCCGTAAACGGAGAACCTGGATTAACGGAATTAACGGGGGAAACTGATACCGCTGAAAACGTTACCGGCGAAACAACGGAAGAAGAGGGTGTAATTATTTCTAACGAAGAAAACGTGAAATTGCTCGGACGTACATATCTTGACGAAAACAACGTACTCTGGTGCGCTTTATCGGGTACCGGTATAGAATTCAGCTTCAAAGGGAAAAGCGCCGATATAACAGTTAAGGGCGACAGTTCCGCTTCGGCTTCCAATATTGACAACAACCCCAGGATTGCCGTATATGTGGACGGCGAACGCAAAATAGACGATATGCTTGATACCTCCGAAGAAAGGGTATACACGGTTTCTGACCTTGACCCCGAAAAAGAAAGCGTTGTCAGGGTTGTTAAGCTTTCAGAATCGGCTATGTCGACATTCGGCATAACAGGGATTGAAATTGACGGGGAGGATTTGAAGCCTGCGGCTGATAAGGATATGCTGATTGAATTTATCGGCGATTCAATTACCTGCGGCTACGGCGTTGACGATGAGGTTAAGGAAAACCATTTTTCCACAAGGACAGAGGATGTTACAAAAACATACGCATATAAAACAGCCGAGGCTATGAACGCTGACTACAGCATGGTTTCATACAGCGGATACGGTATCATTTCAGGGTATTCCGGCAACGGCGAAAAGGTTGAAAGCCAGACGCTTCCGCAGTATTATGAAAAGGCAGGTTTTTCCTACGGAAATATGAACGGGAAGCAGATTTCTGAAATTGAATGGGATTTCTCAAAACGCCAGCCTGATATTATAGTAATAAACTTAGGCACGAACGACGACAGCTATACAAAAAATGATTCCGCCAAGCAGGAGGAATATGCCGCTGCCTATACCGAATTCATAAAACAGGTCAGAAGCAGTAACCCGGACGCCAAAATTGTTTGTACGCTCGGTATTATGGGCTGGAACCTTTATCCGTACGTTGAATACGCCGTTTATAACTATACCGAGGAAACGGGGGACGCCAATGTGACGTCAATGGTTTTTGAACCCCAGAACGCCGAGGACGGTTATGCCGCCGACTGGCACCCCACCGAAAAGACCCACGGCAAAGCGGCGGACGCTCTGGTAAAATTTTTGAAGGAGCTTGACACCGGTAATGAATAGAATATATAAAATGAGATTTATAATATTTGCGGCAATATCAGCGGTAATGCTGTTTTCCGGATGTAATTCAGAAAATCCGGTCAACGCCGAAACCGTATCGTTGACGGAAAAAGAAACAATGGCGGCTGAAACGACGTCCGCCGCCGAAACAGTAAAAAGGCTGGTGTATGAGGTGGTTCAAACAAAACCTGTAATAGCCCTTACATTTGACGATGGTCCGAACACTACAACCACGGCGGAGGTGCTTGACAAGCTTGAAAAATACGGAGTACCCGCGTCGTTTTTCGTAGTGGGGAACAATATAAACGAAAGCACAGCAGAGGTTGTAAAACGTGCTTTTGACATGGGATGCGAAATTCATAACCATTCTAAGACGCATTCCAACATGACGGAATTGACCGCCGGGGAAATTGCGGAGGAAATTGAGTTTACCGACGGTAAGGTTTTTGAAATCACGGGGGTCAGCACAAAATTCTTCCGTCCGCCCTTTATCGCAGTGAACAATGTCATGCAGGAAGCGGTTTCTCTTCCGTTTATTGCGGGTATCGGTGCGAACGACTGGGAGGACAGCGTTTCGGCTGACGAACGCGCCGAAAGAATCATAAACCAGACTAAAGACGGTTCTATAATACTTCTGCATGATATGCAGGGAAACAGCAAGACAGTCGAGGCGCTTGACACAATCATACCGAAGCTTTTAGAGGACGGCTTTCAGTTTGTAACGGTTTCGGAGCTTTTTGATACGAAAGAGACCGATACCTCTAATAAATTCATTTTCAGCAATGCGCTGCAGACAAGTATGTATTAGTATCAATTAACAATTAAAAATTAACAATTAACAATGGTGGTATACTGCCTGCGGCGGTATGATTTTAATTATTATATTATAACTTTTAGGTGTTACGAGGCACTAGTTGTATGAAATAATAATCTGAATTTTGTTAAGGGAACGGCATTATTGCCGTTCCCAATATTTTAACCGGAGTAAAAAATGATTATTTCACTGGAAAATATATACAAATATTATAACGGAAATCAGGTTCTGCGGAATATTTCGCTGACAATTGAGGATAATGACCGGATTGGGCTGATAGGTATAAACGGTTCGGGCAAAACCACGCTTTTGCGTATTATTACCGGGGACGAGCTGCCTGACAAACAACCCGAACCCAATACAGAACGAATATCCGTAAACAAAAACGTGACAATCGGTTATCTTGCGCAGAATTCGGGGCTTGACCGAGATAATACAATCATCGGCGAGATGAAGGGAGTATTTTCCGGGCTTTTAGAAACTGCTCAAAGACTGCGCGAACTGGAAACCATTATGTCTCAGCCGGATTCCCATAACGATGAAATTAAATATAAAAGCATAGCCGATGAATACTCACGGAAAACTGCTTATTTTGAAACCAACGACGGTTATATAATCGACGTGAAAATCAGCAAGGTTTTAAACGGCATGGGCTTTCCCCAGGAAATGCATGAGCGGGATATTAAAACGCTGAGCGGCGGTGAGAAAACCCGTCTTGCGCTTGCAAAGCTCCTGCTTGAAAATCCGTCGCTGCTCATACTTGACGAACCGACAAACCACCTTGATTTCAACACGATTATGTGGCTTGAGGAATATTTGCAGGACTATAAGGGCGCGCTGCTGATTGTTTCCCATGACCGTTATTTCCTGGACAGGCTTACAACCTCGGTATGTGAAATAGAGAGGGGGACACTGCGGCGTTTTAAGGGGAATTATTCAGCTTTTACGGTTCAGAAGCAAGCCTTTAACGAACGCCGGATGAAGGAATACCTTGCCCAGCAGGAAGAAATTGCCAAGCTTGAGGATTATATCGCAAAAAACCTTGTCAGGGCGTCTACGTCGAACATGGCGAAAAGCCGAATAAAAAAGCTCGAGGCTATTAAACGCGTTGAAAAGCCCGTTATGTATGAAAAGCAGGCAAAAATCAAATTTGAATATGATTTGGTTCCTCCCGTCGATTTGCTTGCCGTGAAGAATATCGACATAACAGTGGGGGAGGGGAATGATAAAACGACCCTTGTCGAGTCGCTATCTTTCAGTATAAGGCGGGGGGAAAAGGTTGCCGTTATCGGTTCAAACGGAATAGGAAAGTCGTCCCTGCTGAAAATAATACAGAGGAAGCTGCCCTGCAGCCATGGTATAATAGAGTGGGCAAAAAATGTTCGGATATCCTACTTTGACCAGGAAAACGCCCAGCTCAGCATGAATGATACTGTTATTGACGCTATTCATAAACGCTACCGTACAATGACCGAGCAAACCATACGTTCGCTTTTGGGGTGCGTCCGTCTTACGGGGGAAAATGTTTTCAAGACCGTAGGGGTTATTTCGGGAGGAGAGAGGGCAAAGCTCTGTTTTGCCCTGATGATGCTCGAAAGGGGAAACGTCCTGATTCTTGACGAACCGACAAACCACCTTGATATCGATACAAAAGAGGTTTTAGAGGACGCTCTCTGCTCTTTTGACGGAACCGTCATATTCGTGTCGCATGACCGATACCTGATTAATAAGCTGGCATCACGGGTAATTGAAATTACCGATAACTCGGCAGAAAGCTTCGAAGGCGGGTTTGAGGGTTATTTATCCGCAAAAAAAGAGCGCGGTGCTGAAAACGAACGTATTGTTACTGAAGAGAAAGCCGGTTACGAAAAGCCGCAGGATGATGAAAAAAGCGTTAAATCCTACCGTACAAGGGAGCAGCGTTCGGCGGACGCAAAAAAACGTCAGCGGATAAGGGAGCTTGAGGATGAAATTGATAAGCTTGAAGCCATTATCATAAAATTACAGGATGAAATGGCTATGCCGGAGGTATGCGCCGATTATCAGCTGATGCAGGAAAAATACGGGCAGCTGGAGGAATACAGAAAGCTCTGCTCCGATTACACCGACGAATGGGCGGAGCTTTGTGATAATTAATGCGTACTGAAACTATGCTACATTCACCAAACAAATCCGAAAACGGACGTTTCCCGGAAGCTTCTGATGCTGATTCTTTTTCAATACGTTCATCGTTTCATTAATTTCATTATATAAAGGCAGTATAATTACTTCAACAGATTTTCCTTTCATAAAAGGCGGCAGGTCGAATATTTCAACCAATTTATCGCTGTTTATTATTTGATGAATATAATTCATGAAACATACCCTCTAAAAAATTATTGTTCCTGAAAATACCGGTAGTTTAAAACACTTTTTATTATAGCATACTAAATTTTATATGTCAAATTACATTTATTCAAACCGATTGTCAAATACCCTCTTTGACTTCTTTTCGAAACGCGGAAGGGTGCCTAAATCCACGCATTCGCATGAAATCTTTATACCGATTTTCTTTTTGAACACGTCCACCACTCGGAAAGCAACCTCGGCATTGTCACTGTCAGCCGTTGTTTCAACCCTGAGCGTCAGTTTATCCTTGCCGTTTTCATGTCCGATAATAACCTGGTATTCGCTTGAAACGCCGCCTACAGCCGATAAGGTGTTTTCAATCTGCCCCGGGTATATATTAACTCCCTTAACCTTAATCATATCGTCGGTTCGTCCCAGAATACGGTCTATCATGGGGAAGCCGCGTCCGCATGAGCATACGTGAGGAATTTTCCTCGTCAGGTCATGGGTGCGGTAGCGGATAAGCGGCGCGCCTTCCTTTTTGTATGTTGTAATGACAAGCTCGCCCGTTTCGCCGTCGGGAAGGATTTCCCCGGTAACAGGGTCGATAATTTCAAAATAAAGGTAATCGTCCCAGTAATGAATACCCTCATGCTTATCACAGTCAATACCGATACCCGGTCCGTAAATTTCGGTCAGCCCGTAAATATCATAAAGCTCTATGGAGAGTTCGTTTGAAATACGCTCCCTCATCAGGTCGCCCCATCGTTCCGAACCGATAACGCCTTTTTTAAGGCAGATTTGGCTTTTCAGACCGCGTTTCTTTACCTCCTCGGCAAGGAGAAGGGCATATGAAGATGTCGCGGTAATAACAGTGCTTTTTAAATCAACCATAAGCTCCAGCTGTTTTTCGGTGTTTCCCGGACCGACGGGGATTGCCATTGCACCAAGCTTTTCACAGCCCGCCTGAAAACCGATACCTGCAGTCCAAAGTCCGTATCCCGGGGTAATCTGAATACGGTCAAGGCTGTTTATTCCGCAGAACTCATAACACCGGGCAAACATGACAGCCCAGTCCTCAACATCCTTAGCGGTATACGGAATAATAATAGGTTTCCCGGTAGTGCCGGAGGAAGAGTGTATGCGAACGATTTTTTCGTCGGGAACAGCCTGTATTCCCAGAGGATAGGCGTTTCTTAGTTCATATTTGTCTGAAAACGGGAGCTTTCCGAAATCTTCAAAGGAATTCACGGCATTTACATCAATCCCGCTGTACATACTTTTATAAAACGGACTGTTTTCCGCGGCGTTTACAACGGCTTTTTTAAGCTGTGAAAATTCTACCATAATTATTATACCTTTCCGGATGTTAATACTTTTCTGATTATTTATCCCTTCAGCGTCAGCGCGTAATTTTCTCCGCATTCGAACGCCTTTATATTCATTTTGTAAAATTCGGGTTTAACATTATTTTTTATCGCTGCATATAAAGAGGTTTTTGAAATGTCCAGCAATCCCAAGCCGAACGCGGTTCCCACAAGCAAGACATTAACCGCTTTTAATGAACCGCATTTTTTCGCGAGCCTGTCGGCGTCCAGAAAATAAGCTTTACAGTTTGACTTTATATATTCGGTAATTTTTTCTTCATCATATACGGAAGCGCCAAGCGATACGGTAACGGGATTTATTTTTGCAGTATTAATAACCGCCGTTCCGCCTTTTTTAAGCATAGGGAGGTTTCTGGCGCCTTCGCAGAGTTCGAAGCTTAAAAGCAAATCCGCTCCCCCTGCCGGAATGTAAGGCGAATAAGTATCAGATGTGCGGACATGACTTACAACGCATCCGCCGCGCTGACTCATACCGATTGTCTCGCCCGTTCTTGCTCTTTTGCTTCCGTCCGTCACAGCTCCGTTCGCCAGGATTTTAGAAGCCAGGATAGTTCCCTGCCCTCCCACACCTGAAATCAGTATATCCATCAGCAGGAATCCCCCCTCCTTATTTTTTTACCCGGACATATACCGATGCATAAGCCGCAGCCATAACATAAAGCGTCGTCGACTGACACCCTGCCGTTATCGGTATGCATAGCCGGACAGCCGATTTCCTTAATACAGCGCATACACCCGGTACAGCCGTCAATTGTAACGGCTTTTTCCGGCTTTGCGACGGCAATGCAGGGGGCTTCAAATATTATTACGCTTACACCCTCGTAATCAGCCGCTTCCTTTACGGCTTCGGCGGCAGCGTCAAGGTCAAAAGGGTTCACCCTTGTTGTAAACCCGACATTCAGCGCTTTTATTACCGCGCCTATGTCAATTTTAGGAGATTCTGTCTGCATCATAGTCTTTCCGGTTCCGGGGTGGGGCTGGTGACCCGTCATTGCAGTTGTGGAATTGTCAAGTATTACTATATTTATATTTGAATTATTATAAACGGCGTTCGCAACACCTGTCATACCGCTGGCAAAGAAGGTTGAATCACCGATAAACGCAAACACATCCGTTTCGGCGTCAATACGCTTTATTCCCTGTGCGATTGTAATTCCGGCGCCCATGCAAAGGCAGGTATCGGTCATTTCAAGCGGTTTTGCGTTCCCCAGGGTATAGCATCCTATGTCTCCGCAGGAAACATGTTTTCTGCCTTTCATTGCTCTTTTCACAGCATAGAAGGACGCCCTGTGCGGACACCCAGCGCAAAGAACAGGCGGCCGGGCGGGAAGCTCCATGGATTTTATACTGTTTTTTTCATTGATTGTCATACCAAGGAAATCGCAGATATATTTTTTCAGGTTATCGAATTTCAATTCTCCGGCAGGGGTTACGGTTCCGTCAAGCTTGCCCGAGACAGGGGTGGTCATACGCTTTAACGCAAGAGTATGGAACAAACCCGTTTCAATAACCGGGTCAAGCTCTTCTAAAACAAGAGCCTTTTCCACCGATTTCAGGAATTTTTCATAAAGCCCTGACGGCGCGGGGAAAACCGCTCCGATTTTTAACAGCATAACATCGTTCTCAGGAACATTAAGCTCATTCAGCACATCCGAAACAATAGCATAAGTAACTCCGCCGCAGGCAATACCCTTTTTACCTGTTCCCCTTATTAAGTTAAAGCTGATATTATCAAATTCATATGAAATTTCAGGCTGCTGCCTTTCTATTTCAAGATGCCTTCTGTAGGACAACGGCGGGAATATAACCCATCCGGGGTCTTTCACAAACCCTTCCGGTTCGTATTCGTAAACTGTATCAATCACATCGACGGTGCCGCTTGCATGGCAGACTTTTGTTGTGGGACGCAGTATAACCGGCAATCCGAGCCTCTCCGACAAATCAAACGCATATACAGCCATTTCATAAGCTTCCTCAGGGGACGAGGGGTCGAGAACGGGAATATTGGCAAATTCGCCGAAATGCCGGGTATCCTGCTCAGTCTGCGAGGAAATCGGTCCCGGGTCGTCCGCGACGAGAACAACCATACCGCCTTTTATGCCGACTATAGCAAGGCTCATAAGCGGGTCAGAGGCAACGTTAAGACCGACCTGCTTCATAGTGACCATAGAACGCGCTCCGCAGTATGAAGCGCCTGCCGCGACCTCAAGGGCCGCTTTTTCATTTGCCGACCACTCAACATAGATTTTTTTATTTATGTTATTCTGAGCAACCGTTTGTAAAACCTCCGTAGACGGAGTCCCCGGATAACCGCTGACAACTTTAACCCCCGCTGTTACAGCGCCGAGGGCAATTGCGGCATTACCGAGCAGAACCTGTTTCATATTTTATTATCCTTTCCTAAACTTTACTCATTAACATGCGGTAATTCATCAAAGCCTGTTTGTAAATCCTCGTCAGTCGGAATGTAATCGTTCATTTCTCCGCTGTTAAACGCGGAATACGCCGTCATATCGAAATATCCGGTGCCTGTCAGTCCGAAAAGGATTGTTTTTGCCGTCCCTTCTTCCCTGCATTTTACAGCTTCGTCAATTGCGCCGCAAATAGCATGCGCGGATTCGGGAGCCGGAAGTATTGTTTCAAGCTTCGCGAACATAACGGCTGCTTCAAACGCCTTCGTCTGCTGCACTGACACGGCTTCCATAGCATTATCATGATAGAGCTGCGACAGGATGGGCGACATACCGTGATAGCGAAGTCCGCCCGCATGGTTTGCCGACGGCTTGAATCCGCAGCCTAAGGTATACATTTTTGCCATGGGGGTGATTTTTCCCGTATCACAGAAATCATACGCGAATTTTCCCCTTGTAAGCGACGGGCATGACACCGGTTCCACCGCCAGTAAACGCGGATTCGCTTTCCCGGTCAGCTTATCCTGCACAAACGGAGCAATCAGTCCGCCCAGGTTAGAACCGCCGCCTGCGCAGCCTATAACTATATCGGGGTATTTATCATATTTTTCCAAAGCGGCTTTTGATTCAAGTCCTATTACCGACTGGTGCAGGAGTACCTGATTAAGCACCGAACCCAGAACATAACGGCACCCTTCCGTCTTTACGGCTGTTTCAACGGCTTCCGATATGGCGCATCCCAGACTGCCGCGGTTACCGGGGTCCATACCAAGTATTTTTCTTCCTATTTCGGTGGTTTCGCTCGGACTTGCAATAACCTTTGCGCCGAAGGTTTCCATAACCGCGCGCCGGTACGGTTTTTGCTCCGCCGACACCTTTACCATATAAACAGTAAGGTCAAGACCGAAATATGAGCAGGCTTCCGACAAAGCCGTTCCCCACTGACCGGCTCCGGTTTCGGTAGCAAGGGAAGTCATTCCCTGTTCCTTCGCATAATATGCCTGTGCGATTGCGGAATTAAGCTTATGGCTTCCCGACGTATTATTGCCTTCAAACTTATAATAAATCCTTGCGGGGGTATCAAGCGCTTTTTCAAGGTTATATGCCCTTATCAGCGGGGCGGGGCGGTAAATTTTATACATCTCAACGACTTCTTCGGGGATGTCAAAATACCGCGTATCGTCGTCAAGCTCCTGCTGAGCCGGTTTTTCGCAGAAAACAGGGTATAAATCCTCGGGAACGGCAGGCTTCATCGTCCCGGGGTTAATAATAGGCGCCGGTTTATTCTTCATATCCGCGCGTATGTTATACCATTGCCTGGGGATTTCATCTTCGGATAAATATATTCTGTGAGGCACTTTTGACATAATATAACACCCTTTCTTTATAGTTAGGAATTAGATTTATAGAATTAAAGTCAATTACCGGATATAATGCTCATAATTCCGAATTTCATACTTGATAATTATATAATGTCTGCTGAACAAATGAAAAATGCCGTCGCTATGCGACTGAAAAGCATTTTTCATTTGTTCTT
>DBCY01000080.1:0-37579 GCA_002293295.1 Ruminococcus sp. UBA946
TAAGTCCGCTTTTGTCCACTCCCCCTATTTTAGAATTATTTGAAAAATAAATAACTGAGGTGTGATATGTACAATAGGATTATTATTAACGATATTAAAAAAAGCAGGCTGATTACGGCGGCGATAACGGCTTTTATACTAGCCGCTGCTATGCTTACTTCTTTGGCGGCGTCGCTCGCCGTAAACATGTCCGGTGCAATAGACAATATGATGAGAACGGCAAAGACCGCGGATTTCATGCAGATGCACACAGGGGACGTCGATTTGGAACAAATACGGGATTTCTCCGAAGCAAATGACAGCGTTGAGGATTATCAGGTGCTTCCGTTCCTCAACATCGAGGGAGCCGATATTATCATAGGCGATGAATCCCTTGATTGGAGCCTTCAGGACAACGGTTTTACGGTACAGGCAGAAAGGTTCGATTTCCTGCTGGACCTGAATAATGAGGTTATAAAACAGCCATCCCAGGGAGAAATTTATGTTCCTATATATTATATGCTTGAGGGAGCTTTAAACCTTGGCGACCGGGTTACGGTTCACGGAACTGATTTTACCGTTGCGGGGTTTGTGAGGGATTCCACCATGAATCCGACGCTTGCGTCGTCAAAACGGTTTCTTGTGAACGAAGCCGACCTTGAAAAATTAATGCCGTTCGGAGCTATGGAATATCTGATTGAATTTGTTTTAAAGGACGGGGTGTCAGCCACGGAATTTGAAGCCGATTATTTTAGCGCAGAGCTTCCGTCCAACGGGCCGCCATCCATTACATATGCGCTTGTCAGCCTTATGAACGGAATGACGGACGGCATTATGATAGCCGTACTGGTTTTGATTGCAGCGCTTGTAATTATTGTGTCGTTTTTATGCATACGGTTTACCCTGCTTGCTAAAATCGGTGAGGATTACAGAGAAATCGGAGTGCTGAAGGCAATAGGTCTGCGTGTGAGTGCAATCAAGAAGCTCTATATGGCGAAATACGGTTTTATTGCGGGAATAGCCTGCGCGCTGGGATTTTTACTGTCACTCCCTCTGCAGAAACCCTTTATGCAGAATATCCGCCTTTATATGGGCGAAAGCGGAAACCGTACAGTTATAACCGGACTTTTATGCGGCCTTGCCGGGGCGGCGGTAATTTACGGAGTTATACTTCTTTATGTAAACGGAGTAATGAGAAGCTTTAAAAAAATATCAGCGGCACAGGCTGTCCGGTTCGGGGCCCCGCAGGAGAAATCCAGGGCTGTAAGAGGTTTTAGATTAAGTAATAACCGGGTCTTTGCTGTAAATATCTTTTTGGGTTTCAAGGATATTCTTACCCGTAAAAAACTTTATGTTACCATGCTGTCGGTACTGGTTATATCATCTTTTATAATGATTGTACCGCAAAACATATACAATACCATATCCGACAGGAACTTCATGACTTTTATGGGCATGGGCGTCTGTGATTTCAATATGGAAATCAAAAGCACTCAGTTAGGTGATATTGGTCAGATGGCGGAGGAAATGACAGCTGCAGTCGCATCTGACGCGAATGTGGAAAAATATGCCGTAAACACAGGCATGATGTTTGACCGTACAGCTGATGACGGGACAACGCACCGTATGAGGGTGACCCTGGGCGACCATTCGACCTTTCCCATAAAATATACACAGGGAAGGATGCCGCAAACCGGTGATGAAATAGCCATATCAGGAATGAATGCCGATGACCTCGGGAAAACGGCAGGGGATGAAATTGTTTTAACGGTGGACGGCGTAAAAAAGCGGCTGACGATATGCGGAATTTACTCCGACGTCACAAGCGGCGGAAGAACCGCGAAAGCTATTTTTGAACCTGAAACAGGCGATATATTAAGTATAGGCATAGCCGGAGACTTTAGTGACGGCGCTGACGTGCAGACCTTGATTTCACGGTATGAGGAAGCTTTGCCCTATACGAAAATTTATGGTTACGAGGATACCAGGGACCAGACATTAGGCACAATGATTAACGCTGTAAAGCTTGCCTCATATGCCGCGGCAGGGGTTACGGCGCTGCTAACCGTTCTGGTTACAATACTGTTCATGAAAATGCTTATAGTAAAAGACCGTTACCAAATCGCAGTAATGAAATCAACAGGATTTACATTCAAGGAAATCCGCTCCCAGTATATAACGCGTTCAGCAGTTGTCGCACTTCTTGGAATTATTATCGGAACGGTTCTTGCCAACACAATAGGGGAGTATGCCGGTGCCGCGCTTGTATCCTCCTTCGGCGCGACGGCTTTCAGCTTTGTTGTGAATCCGTGGTTTGCATATGTATTTTCACCGCTGCTGATTGCGGTATGCGTTTATATTTCAGTGTTACCGGGAGTATCTGATATACGCAGGCTTAAAATACCCGAATATATAAAAGAAACATAAAAGTAAATAAATTAATCGTCTTGAAAGGATGGTCATAACCATGAATAAAGTTATTACAGGAAAGAATATAGTAAAAACCTTCGGTAAAGGCAGTGAAAAAACGAACGCCCTGAACGGGGTTGACGCGGAAATATCAAAGGGGGAATTCGTCGCCGTAATGGGACCGTCGGGTTCTGGAAAATCAACGCTTTTATTCGTTTTAAGCGGAACGGATGATATTACCGAAGGGTCGGTCAAATTCAACGGTACGGAATTAAAGGAGCTTAGGGAAAATGAGCTTGCCGATATCCGCCGCGAAAAAATCGGTTTTGTTTTTCAGCAGCCTACCATGCTGAAAAACCTTAATGTGCTGGATAATATAATCCTTCCCGCTGTAAATAATAACGGTAAGGATATAAAAGCGATTACCCAGAAGGCAAAGGCTGTAATGGAAAAAACGGGTATATCCGGTCTTGAAAACAGAGATATTACCGAAGTTTCAGGCGGTCAGCTGCAGCGTGCCGGAGTTTGCCGCGCATTGATAAACTCCCCTGAGATAATTTTTGCCGACGAACCTACCGGAGCTTTGAATTCAAAATCGGCAGATGAAATAATGTCTTTACTGACAGATATAAACAAAGACGGTACGGCAGTTCTTCTCGTTACGCATGACGCTAAGGTTGCCGCAAGAGCCGGCAGAATCCTGTTTATGAAGGACGGTTCTGTAGTATCGGAACTGATTTTTAATGAATCAGATATTATAGAAACTAAAATAAACAGAATCATAAAACATATGTCTTCCGCAGAAATTTAATATTATCATAATATGACGTTCTGGTGTCACATTATATATGCTATAATTATTAAAATTAATAAAACGGAGGAATAAAAATTGTCCAGAATATCTCAGATTACTTTAATCCAACAGCCTTGTATGCACACATTGTCAATCCGCAGGAATATTAATTTTATGGAGGAATTTTCAGAACTGGCGGGTTATTCCTTCAGTAAAATCATAGCATACTTAAACAGTCTGAACGAACTGCCGGGAGGGGAGCCGTTCGTTTGCTTTCATAACATGGATTTGGAAAATCTTGATGTTGAAATCGGCTTCCCCGCAGCAAGTCCGTTAAACGGAAAAGAAGATATAACAGTGGGAGAGATTAAATCTCAGAAGACCGTATCGGCGATTGACCTTGGTCCGTATGAAAAGCAGGACCCTACGCTCGAAGAATTGTTTTCATGGATTCAAAGCAGCGGCTGTGAAATGAAAGGAGAAATATATTATCATTATCTGAACGATACTGAACGCCCGGAAAATGAACTTCTTACGAAAATGGTAATTCCTTTGAAATAAAATCCAATTCAGGGACTTATAAAAATCCGCTTTCAGCAGCGGATTTTTTAATATATGAGCATGTATGTATTTTTAACCTTTAATATTGCAGCGTCATATACTGATTAAAGAACATGCATAAAGGAGAATTAATTATGGCTGCAATATCAGGAAAACTAAGATTTGACAGATTAAGGACAGCAGACCCGTCAAGAGCTGCGCAGGGTATAGCCGGTGTTCCGATTGTTCTGCAGAATACCGCGACGAATGCCATGCTGGCTGTACTGACTGATTCGGAGGGTAACTATTCATTTATAAATGTGCCCGACGGTAATTATGCGATTATTGAGGCATTCGGAACGGCTGCGGTTCCGTCTCCGGGTGATTTTTCCGCTGCCGTGGTTTCGGTGCCGGTACAGTCGTTATTCCCGCCGCTCAGTCAGGTATCCGACCCTCCTGCCGGCGCTACCAACCTCGATTCGGTGACGCCCTCAACTATACTGGTTAATGTTGCCGGTTCAGACCTCGCCGGACAGGACATCTTGAACGGTCCCGTTAAATACACGCCTATCCATACCATTCTTGACAAAAGCGTCAGGGTTACGGAACAAAACCTGATTACGGAGGCAGACAACGGAACATTCGGCAGTTTTCCCCAGGGAACTGCCGCGAATACCGGCGCTGACCCGAACCCTTACCCGGATATAGGAACCGAGTTCATTTATACTCTGCCTAATCCTGCAAGTGTGACGCCCGCGTTTCATCAGTATACCATACAGAATATAATGAACGATGCGACGGCTAATGTTCAGAATACCTGGTGGAGGATTGCCGACCATACCGCAGGGAATGAAACCGGCAGAATGATGGTAATTAACGGGGATGTTCCCGGTTCAGCAATTTTTGAGCAGAGAGTGAGCGTCAAACCCAGCACTTACTACCTGTTAAGCTCATGGATACTGAACCTTTCAAATAACGCTGGTCTTGCCGACCCGAAGCTGGGAGTTGAGGTGCTGGGCGAAAACGGAGATGTGCTGTACAGCGCTACGCTGGGCGCTTTAATACCCATGAACCCGGACACTCCGGAATGGAAGCAAATCGGCACAATGATAAATTCACAGAATAACCTGGCGCTTACAGTAAGATTCACCAGCGAAGGTCCGGAGGCATTCGGCAACGATTATGCCATAGATGACATTCTGCTAAATGAAGTCGGCATAACTCCCTATGACCCGAAGAAAACCGCTGATTCCGCCAGTGTTATTACAGGAGATACCGTTGAATATACGGTTACGCTCGAAAATCCCGGAGCAAATCCTCTGACGAACGTAATTGTACGCGATATTATACCGCCGGGGATGTCATTCATACCCGGAACTGTTACGGTAAACGGTCAGAGCAATACGCAAGCTGACCCGAACGCAGGCTTTTCAGTGCCGGATATACCGGGAGAATCTGTTCTTACCGTAACCTTTTCGGCTGTCGCTGGGTCAGTACCCTCAATAAATCCGACCGTCAACAGCGCGCAGGTTATATATTCCTATTCACCTGTCACAGGCGGAATCCCGGAGGTTTTTGACAGAACATCAAATAATGTTGCTGTGGAGATTCTGCCATCTCAGTGTATCGAATGCCCTCCCGGTCCCGCCGGACCGCAGGGCGAACCGGGTCCTCAGGGAATACAGGGACCTAAGGGCGATACGGGAGACACGGGACCGCAGGGAATCCAGGGACCGAAGGGCGATACGGGAGACACGGGACCTCAGGGAATACAGGGACCGAAAGGCGATACGGGAGACACGGGACCGCAGGGAATACAGGGACCGAAAGGCGATACTGGAGACACGGGTCCTCAGGGAATACAGGGACCGAAAGGCGATACTGGAGACACGGGTCCTCAGGGAATACAAGGACCGAAGGGCGATACGGGAGACACCGGGCCTCAGGGAATACAGGGCGAACAGGGTCCGGCAGGTCCGGCATGTCCGGCATGTACCGAGTGTCCTGTTTTTCCGTATGCTGATATTTCATTGACTATGACTGCACAGCCTGAAACAGCGGCTCCGTGTGATGTAATAATTTATACTCTCACGGTAAGAAACGAGGGACCTTCCACAGCTTTTGGCGTAGTTCTGGAGGATTCTATACCCTTCGAGCTTAACAGCGTTAATTATTCGCTGGACGGCGGACGCAGCTGGAAACCTTGGAACGGATGGCTCAGACTAGGAAGCCTGAACCCGGGCGAATCCGTAACAGTGCTTATAAACGCAACGGTTCAGCGATGTGCTAAAACCGAAATAACTAATTCCGCGGAAGCATATTCCTCAACCGCGGATATTAATCCCGAAAACAACCGTGCAGAAGTTTCCGTCGAATTAATTATAAGATAAAATCAATTCATGTTAATATTGAATACCTTTGCCATATGGAAGGCGCATAGGGCGTTGAAAAAGCAGCGCCCTATTGCGATTTCGGTTTCAAGTCTGACCTGTTTCTGTTCGGTTTATTTTGAAATATTATTAATATGATGCCGGTTTCTTTTGAATAATCGGCGATGGTTAAAGGTATCCTTTCACCGTCTGCGTCCGCACGCAGAATAATACTAATCCCCAATAAAAAACATTGAAAAAAATCTGCATAAAAACCGTAAAGAATGGTTTATACTTGATTTTTTATATGTTTTCAATCGGTTATTAGTATAACAAACTGCCCCGGTTCCGCTTTTTGAGCTATAGCCGGAGCGGATATTTCCAGTAATATAACGTTTTTATTAAGAACCGTCCTGCAGATAATTTCATTCATAGTAATTAAGTTTCCTTTCGGTTTATACGCTGTAAAGCAGATGAACAGACCAAAACACCGGCAAGACTTCTTATATCCGCCCGTCCCCGTTACTTAAAATTTCTGTTAGGGACTTCCTTATAATTTCAGGATTACCCGAGCCGCGCAGTTCTTTCATTACCGCTCCCATAAGAAAACCGAAAGCCTTTTCCTTTCCGTTTCTATAGTCGTCTGCCGCCACAGAGTTATCGGACAGAACTTTTTTTACGGCACGGGAAACCGCATCATTGTCGCTGTTCATCAGAAGCCCGTGTTTCATAATATAATCATCGGGTTCCACATTGTCTTTAAAGACCGCTGCTACCGTTTTTTTATAAGAATTACCGTTAATTTTACCCGAATGTTCAAGTTTTATAAGATATGACAGTTTATCGCAGTTTACTTTAAGGTTTTCAGGACGAATACTGTGCGTATTCATCAGCCGCATGATTTCGCCTGTGATTAAATTTGCGGATTCAGACGGGGAGCCGCTTTTTTCGGATAATTCCTCAAAAACAGTTGCTATATTTTTATGGGACGTTATTATTTCAGCATCGTTTTTTGCAATATGCCAATCCTTTTCGTAACGTTCCCTTTTCTGCGTTCCAAGTTCGGGCAGAGTATTTTTTATCCCGTTAATCATATCATCGCTGATGATTAGCGGCTGCATATCGGGTTCGGGGAAATACCGGTAATCATTAGCATTTTCCTTTGAACGCATTGAAAATGACTTTTGCTTGTTATCATCCCATCGTCTGGTTTCCTGCGTTATTTTTCCGCCGCTTTCTATAATTTCTGTCTGGCGTTTTGTTTCAGATTCCACGGCTCTGCCTATTGCCTTGAAGGAATTGAGGTTTTTCATTTCGGTGCGGACTCCTAACTCACCGCCTTTTTGCCTTATGGACAGGTTTATGTCGGCTCGTATTGAACCCTCCTGCATTTTACAGTCGCAAATATCAGCATACATAAGGATTTCCTTTAGGTTTTCAAGGAACTCTGCAACCTCTCCGGCTGTTTCAAAATCGGGATTTGTAACAATTTCAACGAGAGGAATGCCGCATCTGTTGAAATCCATAAGCGTATTCCCGCTCAGCGGGTCATGAATCAGCTTGCCTGCGTCTTCTTCTATGTGAATTTCACGTATGGTTATTATTTTCGTTTTTCCGCCTGACGTTATTTCAAGTTTACCGTCTGTGCATACGGGTGTATATAGCTGTGAAATCTGATAAGACTTCGGCAGGTCGGGATAAATATAATTTTTACGGTCGAATACCGAGTTTGGATTAATACTACAGTTAAGGAGTAATCCTAAACGTACGGCATAAACCGCAACGGCTTCGTTCAGCCTCGGCAGAACGCCCGGCATTCCCGAACAGACAGGGCAAACGAGGGTATTCGGTTCTGCTCCGAATTCGGTTGAACAGCCGCAGAAAATCTTCGTACTTGTTGATAATTCGGCGTGAATTTCCAGTCCTATTACCGGTTCCCACATTTTTTATACACCTGTTTCGTATTGAATTTGTTTTTATGCCATTCTGTGTTCAGCTGATAAATCCTCGCGGCGTTTATTAATGTATTTTCTGAAAAAGCGGCTCCTATCAGCTGAAAGCCAACCGGCATTTTATTACGGTCAAAACCGCAGGGGAGCGATATTGCGGGCAGCCCTGCGAGATTAACGGAAACTGTGTAAATATCCCCCATGTACATTTTCAGCGGGTCGCTGATATTTTCACCGATTTTATATGCGGTGGTCGGAGCCACGGGTGAAAGGATTATATCATATCTCCCGAACAATGAGTCATATGCGTTTTTGATTAAGCTTCTTGCATGAAGAGCCTTTTTATAAAAAGCGTCGTAATACCCGCTTGACAATACAAAAGAACCGAGCATTATCCTGCGTTTTACCTCAAGCCCGAACCCCTCGCTTCTCGAAAACCTGTAAACCTCCGGAAGAGTCTGAGCTTTTTGGCTTCTGTATCCATACTTTATACCGTCATAGCGGGACAGGTTCGACGATGCTTCCGCACAGGCGATGATGTAATACGCTTCAACGGCATAATCCATCAGCGGCATATCAAATTCTTCGAGTTCAGCCCCCGTTTTTTCAAGCTCCTTAGCGGCATTAATAACAGCATTGCCCACATCATCATCCAGTTCCTTATTAAAATAATTGCGGGGAATACCTATTCTGATTCCTTTTTGAGTTTGTGTCTCAGACTTGAAATCAAACGGTTTTTCAAGCGTACAGGTGCCGTCCATGCCGTCTTTGCCCGAAATGACGGACAGAAGGGCGGCGCAGTCGTCTGCGTTTTTACCGATTGGTCCGATTTGGTCCAGCGATGAAGCGTATGCTATAAGACCGTATCTTGATACCGCCCCGTATGTCGGTTTTATTCCCGTAACGCTGCAGAACGAGCAGGGCTGGCGAATGCTTCCGCCCGTATCAGAGCCTAATGACAACGGGATTTCCCCCGCAGCAACGCCCGCAGCCGAACCGCCCGAAGAACCGCCTGCGACGCGGTTTATATCCCAAGGATTTTTGACAGTGCCTAACGCTCCCGTTTCGCTTGAGCCGCCCATTGCGAATTCGTCCATGTTCATTTTTCCCAGTACAATCATACCGGCTTGTTCTAATCTGTCGGCAGCGGTCGCGTTATATACCGGAACATAGCCTTTGAGCATTTTTGAAGCACAGGTAGTTTCAATATCAAGCGTCGAAATATTGTCTTTCAGCGAAACCGGCACACCCGCAAGAGCGGAAATATTTTCACCGCTGTCAATGCGTTTCTGAACAGCCTCAGCCTGCCTTAACGCCCTGTCCGCGGAAATTGTAATAAAGGTGTTGTATTTATTGTTATTTCCGCGGATTTTTTCAATATATGCCTCAGTTACCTCGGTTACGCTGTACTTTTTGTTTTTTATTGCCTTTGACAATTCAAGGGCTGTTATATCAAACATAGGTAAAAACCTCTATTCCTGAACTTTCGGCGAGATAAACATTTCATTGTTTTTTTCGGGAGCGTTTCTCAGAATCAGATTCCTGTCAAAAGACGGCGTTACTGTATCTTTCCTTAATTCGTTAATACATTGCGGTTTTACGGGAATATCATCCGTTCCGAGTTCGCTAAGACGAGCCATTCCCTCCAGGATTTTTTCCATATCTCCTGCAATACGGATTTTTTCGTTATCCGTCAGATAAAGATATGATAAGTCTTCAAGATATGCAATCAGTTTTTCATCGATTAGCATTTTTTATACCTCATTCTGAATTTTAAGCGAACGCCTTAAGATTAACAAGCTGTACCTCCATGCATTCGGGAATTTCACAAAGGCTGACGCCCTTGCCCCTGTCCCATTTTACAGAATAGCTATTGCCTCCCATTATGACCTTAACGGCGCTTTTAAGCGTTTTCTGGTTCATCATAGCCGCAACGCCCGCAACACATACAGCTTCGGGGGTTACTTTTTTCAGTCCCTCCCCAAACTGCCAAAGCCTGGCTTTGATTAAATCCCCGTCTGTTGCCTCAGCAAAGACGATGCTGGCGCCTTTAGGGAAAAGGGGATGCGTTCCCAGAGCTTCTCCAAGCTCAGCGGCGTCAACCGCATCAATATCGTCGATAAAAACTGCGCCGTGGGGTGTTCCGAACGATAACGCCGTAACCTTGTGGCATATTGAATTCAACATAAAAGGTTCATTGATACAAGTAGGGGTGGACGCGTGCAGAACGGGAACCAGGCAAGGTTCGGTTACGGGTTTTCCGTAAAAAATTTGTATGTTTTTCATATCTGAAATCTCCTTTATTATAAATTTGACTGAATTTTATACCACGCCCTGCTGGAGCATGGCGCTTGCTACTTTCTTGAAACCGGCAATGTTAGCTCCGGCAATATAGTTGCCCTTTTGACCCGATTCTTCGGCAGCTTCCGATATGCTGTTATAAATGTTTACCATAATATCATGCAGCTTGTGGTCAACCTCAAGGAACGACCATTCCAGACGCATAGCGTTCTGGCTCATTTCAAGCGCGGATGTTGCGACGCCGCCTGCGTTCGCGGCTTTTCCCGGGGCGAAAAGAACGCCGTTTTTCAAGAAAATTTCGGCGGCTTCAAGCGTCGCCGGCATATTCGCTCCCTCGCCGACCGCAATACATCCGTTTTTAATAAGTTCTTTGGCGTCATCCGCATTAAGCTCATTTTGGGTGGCGCAGGGGAGCGCGATATCGCATTTTATGCTCCAGATGCCTTTACCCTCTGTATAAACAGCTTTAGGACGGTAATTAACATATTCGGAAATCCTGCCGCGTTTTACTTCCTTAATTTCCTTAACGGCTTCTATATCAACACCATCTTTATCGTAAATAAAACCTCCGGAATCCGAAAGAGCAACAACCTTTCCGCCAAGCTGAGCGGCTTTCTGAGCCGCGTAAATAGCAACATTGCCCGAACCCGACACGACAACAGTTTTATTTTCAATGGAATTATCATGCTGATGTAGCATTTCGCACACCAGGTAAACAAGACCATAGCCTGTTGCCTCTGTTCTCACAAACGAGCCGCCGTACGACTGACCTTTTCCTGTAAGTACGCCGTCAAAGCTGTTTGCGAGCCGTTTGTACTGACCGTACATATAGCCGATTTCACGTCCGCCTACACCTATGTCTCCTGCGGGAATGTCGGTGTTTTCGTTTATATGACGGTGAAGCTCGGTCATAAAACTCTGGCAGAACGCCATAACCTCCCTGGAGGATTTACCCTTGGGGTCAAAATCCGAGCCGCCCTTGCCGCCGCCGATAGGCAGTCCGGTAAGCGAGTTTTTAAAGATTTGCTCAAACCCCAAAAACTTGACAATGCTGAGGCAAACGCTGGGGTGAAAACGCAGACCGCCTTTATAAGGACCTATTGCGCTTGAAAACTGAACCCTGTAACCTTTGTTCACACGCACCCTTCCTTTGTCGTCAACCCACGGAACACGGAATATAACAGTGCGTTCCGGTTCAATGAGACGCTCTAAAATCCCCGCTTTTTCAATCTCGGGATTAGCGTCTATATAGGGCTGAAGCGTAGGCAGAACCTCTGTTAAAGCCTGATGAAACTCAGGTTCGTTAGGGTTTTTCAGTATTGCTTTTTCTAATACTTTTAATGTATAGGACATAATATCAATCCTTCCTGAATAAAAAAATAAAAAACGCCCATCAACAAGCCGCAAAAAGCTGATTGTCGATAAACGTCTTTGTTTATCATATTAAATTCTTGTTTTATGACCCGTGATACGTTTTCTGTAATACATCATACCATACTTAAAACGATATTTCAAGGGGTTTGATTTAAAGTTCGCAGAAATTTAATATTTACAGTAAATCACAGTAAAAATACTGCCTCATTCTGGTCGGGATACAAGTAAAGCGTCGGTATGTCAAAAACCGTTCTTGCGCCCAATAATATGTTTTTATTTATTCAAATTCAATGGTTGAGGGAGGTTTTGCGGTAATGTCATATAAAACCCTGCTCACATCTTTTATTTCATTTGTAATACGTTTTGATACGGAGGCAAGAAGGTCATATGAGAGATGCGCAAAATCAGCGGTAACAAAGTCTGTTGTCATAACGGCGCGGAGCGCTATAACACTTCCGTAAATACGTTCCCCTCCGGCAACGCCGGTGGAACAGGTGTCTGTTAAAATGGCGAAATACTGGTTGAGTATCTTATCGGCGCCGGCGTTTTCGATTTCGCTCCTGAATATGAAATCGGCTTCACGCAGTATATCAAGCCGTTCCTTTGTTACCTCGCCGATACAGCGGACAGCAAGCCCCGGCCCGGGGAAGGGCTGGCGGTTTACGATATAGTCAGGGAGCGAAAGCTCCGAAGCCAATGACCGGACATCCTCTTTGTAAAGCATTTTCAAAGGCTCGATTAATCCTTTAAATCCTATGTTTTCAGGCAATCCGCCGACATTATGGTGCGATTTTACAAGCTTGCTGCCGTCCTCTCCGCTTTCAATAATATCGGGGTAAATAGTACCCTGCGCAAGAAAATCAATCCTGCCCAGCTTTTTTGCTTCTTCCTCAAAAACCCTTATAAATTCTTCGCCTATGATTTTTCGTTTTTGCTCCGGGTCGGTTACGCTTCTCAGCCTGGATAGAAATCTTTCCTCCGCATTGACGCGGATAAAATTCAAATCTTTATTCCCAAAAGCTGCTTCTATTTCATTTCCTTCATTCTTCCGCATTAACCCCGTATCGACAAATATACAATACAGGCGTCTGCCGACGGCTCTTGTCAGCAGCTCCGCCAGAACCGAGCTGTCAACTCCGCCCGATAGCGCAAGCAAAACCTTGCCGTCTTTTACTGTTTCCCTGATTTCCGCTATTGATTTATCAATAAAATCTTTCATATTATTGTCCTTTCCTGTGGTATTCCTGTAAAGAAAAGAGAGGAATATCCGCGTTTTTTATTTTTTCCGATATACCCTTAGACGCCGCTTTAGCCGCCGTCATCGTAGTTATATACGGTATATTATACCGTATTGCGGATTTGCGGATATACGAATCGTCGTTTTCGCTTTCAGTCGTTCCCGACGGAGTGTTGATTACAATATCAAGCTTGCGGTTCTTGATTAAATCGTCAATATTAGGTCTGCCTTCATATATTTTATTTATAATATCGACGGGTAATCCGTTTTCTTTGAAATACGCTCCGCAGCCTCTGGTCGAGACGATTCTGAATCCCAGCTCACTAAGCGTTTTTGCGACTTCCAAAGCGGTTTTTCTGTCCTTTACCGCAACTGATATCAATGCCGAGCCTTTTAACGGAAGTATGGTTTTCGCCGCTTCCAGAGCCTTGTAAAAGCTGAGACCGAAGTTTTCGGACAACCCCAGCGTTTCGCCTGTTGAACGCATTTCCGGTCCCAGTACGGGGTCAACCTCAGGGAACATGTTAAAGGGCAGAACGGCTTCTTTCACACCATAATAACGCAGGGGAGCGGTCTTCATTTCATCGGGGCTTATTTTTTCATCCGTATAAGGCGACATGAGCAGTCTTGTCGCCAGATTTACCATATTTATGTTGCAGACCTTTGATACCAAGGGCACTGTCCTCGAAGCCCTCGGATTCGCTTCCAGAACATAGACCTTGCCGCTCTGAATTGCATATTGTATGTTCATCAGTCCGCAAACACCCAGTTCGGCAGCGATTTTACGTGTGTATTCTTGTATGAGTGAATTTTGTTCTTCCGTGATATTCACCGTGGGGATTACACAAGCGGAATCACCCGAATGAACGCCGGCATATTCGATATGCTCCATGACAGCCGGGACAAAAGCGCTCCCGTTTTCGGCTACAGCGTCGGCTTCACATTCAAGGGCATTGTCAAGAAAACGGTCGATCAGCACAGGCGCTTCGTCGCTGATATACTGACTGTTTTCACTCATATATTTTTTCAGCCGCTCATCGTCAAAAACAATCTCCATGGCCCTCCCGCCAAGAACATAGGAGGGTCTTGCCATTACGGGATAACCGATACTTCCGGCGACTTTTACCGCTTCCTTCAGGTTGTGCGCCATACCCGATTCAGGCATGGGAATATCCATCTGCTCCATTTTTTTACGGAATAAATCCCTGTCCTCCGCGACGGCTATAACTTCGGGCGTTGTCCCCAGAATTTTCACACCCGCCTGCTTCAGCTCCATTGCGACATTAAGAGGCGTCTGTCCGCCGAACTGTACTATTGCGCCAAGCGGATTTTCATGTCGGCATATAGATAAGACATCTTCAACCGTAAGCGGTTCAAAATAAAGCTTATCGGAAGAGTCATAATCGGTTGAAACAGTTTCGGGGTTGCAATTGACCATAATCGTTTCAAATCCCGATTCCTTAAGTGCGAAGGAAGCGTGTACGCAGCAGTAGTCGAACTCAATACCCTGCCCGATTCTGTTCGGGCCTCCGCCCAGGATAATAACCTTTTTTCCGTCAGTCAGGAGCTTTTTTGGCTGATATTCCCTGCTCAGTATACCAAGACCGTTATATGTTGAATAATAGTATTCGGCTTCGGCTCCGCTGACAGGGATAACATCCCACTCCTGTTCAATTTTCAGGGATTGTCTTTGCATTCGGATATATTCTTCGGGGACTTCCAGCAGCATTGCCAGATATTTATCCGCAAAGCCTTCTTTTTTCGCTTTTATCAGCAGTTCATCGGGTAAAACCCTCTTTTTGTATGACAGGATTTCAGTTTCGGTTTCAACAAGCTCTTTTATTTGCTGTAAAAAATACGGTTTAATATATGAAATGCTGTTTATTGTTTCAATGTCAATACCCTTCCTCAGAGCTTCATATATAGCAAAATACCTTTCAGAGTTTGGCGTTGAAATCAATTCCGATAATTCCGAGTTACTCATCATATTAAAATTTTTAGCAAATCCCAGACCGTACCGCCCTGTTTCAAGCGAACGCACAGCTTTTTGGAACGCTTCCTTGAATGTCCTGCCGATACTCATTACTTCGCCTACGGCTTTCATCTGCGCGCCGAGTTTATCTTCTATTCCGCCGAATTTCTCAAAAGCCCACCGTGCGAACTTTAATACGGTGTAATCACCGTAAGGTTCGTATTTATCCAGCGTTTTATCTTTCCAGTACGGAATTTCGTCAAGCGTTAAGCCGGCTGCCAGCAATGACGAAACATAGGCTATCGGGAACCCCGTCGCTTTTGAGGCTAAAGCCGACGAACGGGATGTACGCGGGTTAATTTCAATAACAACTATCCTGCCGGTTTCAGGATTATGAGCGAACTGCACGTTCGTACCGCCGATAACCCCTATTTCGGAAACTATATCAAATGCGGTTTTTCTGAGCTTATCCTGCAATTCTACGCTTATTGTAAGCATAGGGGCGGCGCAGAAGGAATCCCCGGTGTGAACGCCCATAGGGTCAATGTTTTCTATCATACAAACCGCGACCATCTGATTTTTTGAATCGCGTACGACTTCAACTTCCAGCTCTTCCCAGCCCAGAACGCTTTCTTCGATTAAAAGCTGTCCTATCATCGAAGCCTGAAGACCTCTGTTTGCGACCTCACTCAGCTCTTCCGCGTTATACACAACACCGCCGCCCGTTCCTCCCATAGTGAAAGCTGGTCTTATAATAACGGGATAACCTAAAATACCGGCGGATTTTTCAGCTTCAGCAATTGATAACGCTTCATAGCTTTCCGGCATTTCAACTCCTAATCTGTCCATAGTTTGTTTGAACTTAATCCTGTCCTCGCCGCGTTCTATTGCGTCTGAACTGACTCCTATAACCTTTACTCCGTATTTTTCCAGAATACCCGCTTTCTGCAGTTCAAGGCTCAGATTAAGCCCCGACTGCCCGCCTAGATTCGGTAATAAAGCGTCGGGTCTTTCTTTAGCGATTATTCCGGTCAGGCTGGAAACATTCAGCGGTTCAATATAAGTAATATCGGCGGTAGCCGGGTCTGTCATAATTGTCGCCGGATTGGAATTAACTAGTATAATTTTATATCCCAGTCCACGCAAAGCCTTGCATGCCTGTGTTCCCGAATAGTCGAACTCACAAGCCTGCCCTATAATAATAGGTCCCGAACCTATTATTAAAACTGAGTTTATGTCCGTTCTTTTAGGCATTATAACCAGTCCTCTCAAGTATTTTTTTATTTGCTAAAACGCTTCCTGTTCTCCCGGTAAAACAGCCTGTGCTGAAGAGCCAGCAATCCGTTATAAACAATACCCGGCGCTCCCTTTATTTTTAAGCTTACCCCGAACACAGCGCATTCCTCGTTCGGTTTATCTGTGTAAAACGATTTATTTATCATACTCGTTCAGTATTCCTTCTGCGATTTCACGCCTTGTCCTGCGTTCATCCATCGCTTGTTTTTCTATATGGCGGTGCGCTTCCTGCTCGTTCATACCCCTAAAAGATATCAGCATGCATTTTGCGCGGCCAATAACCCGGATGTCTTCAATTTTCCGTTTAAGCAGGGAGTTCTCTGAATGCATGCGGAGAACCCTGCTGTGAGCAGATTTTGCAAAGGCAAGCGCGGAGCGGAATAATGCCTTGTTTATCGGTTTTGACACAGTCAGAACACCATCGTTTTCGCACACTGACGATACCTCGTCAAAATACTCGTTTTTAACCGCCAGTATTACCTGAGAAAGCCCGGAGGACGCGACATGGCGCGAAAACCTTTCGCCGGATTCATCTTTAAGCATGGCGTTGACAACGATTAAGTCAAAACTGCGTTCTAAAAGAAGACGCCTTGCCTCGGCGCAGGATTTTACGGCTGTTATATGCGTTATTGCGGCGCTGCTCAGAGTTTCGTTAAAAACTGCCGTTGCTTTATCAGAATTTGACACTATAAGAGCGGTTTCCATTACAGCCGTCACCTCCTCTTCGTTCTGATACCGGGCTGTTAAAAAATGCCGAAATACCGCTCGGTGTAAAAATCCGATTTTATTTTTTCTTTTTCAAAATCATCTGATTCTCTTTGTTTTATTGAAATATATTTTTTCAGCATTTCCGTTCCTACTGTATTTTTAATAAATTCGCTGCCGGCGGCATTGGAGACCGCTTCTCCGAGCGTTCCGGGGAGTCTTGCGAGATTTTCGGTAATGCTCTTGCCGGCAGTGAATAAATCCTCGTTAATCGCTTCGGATAACGGTAGATTGTTTTCAATACCGTCAAGCCCTGCCGATATGATTAAGGCAAGCGTCAGGTAAGGATTCACCGACGGGTCGGGCGAACGAAGCTCCATTCTCATTTTTTCGCCGTTTGCCGCAGGTATGCGAATCAGCTGGGAACGGTTCTGATGCGACCATGAAATATATTCAGGCGCTTCATATTCCCCGAACCGTTCATATGAGTTCGCCAGGGGATTAAGGAACAGAGTAATTTCAGGTATTTTATAAAGAATACCCGCTATAAAGCTTTCAACAGCCGCGTTATGAATGCCGTCAGCCGAGCTTTTGAATATATTTTTTCCGTTTTGCGATAATGATATGTTTATATGAAGTCCGTTGCCCGGAGCGCTTAATACAGGTTTAGGCATAAATGACGCAAACAGCCCGTTTCTGGCGGCAATAGCCTTAACCACGGACTTGAAGGTCTGAAGATTGTCCGCGCACTCAAGCGCGCCGCTGAAACGGAAATCTATTTCATTCTGCCCCGGACCCTGCTCATGATGAGAGCTTTCGGGTTTTAAGCCCATTTCCTCAAGGGTCAGGCATATTTCACGGCGGATATCCTCTCCCTTGTCAAGCGGCGACATATCAAGATAACCGCCTTTATCAAAGGGTATTTCGGTTGGATTTCCGTTTTCGTCTGTCTTAAACAGGTAAAATTCGCATTCCGTTCCGATTTTGCATACGTATCCCATTTTTACCGCACGTTCCTCAGCATTTCTTAGAAGTTCACGGCTGTCCCGGGAAAAAGGCGTACCGTCAGGGTTTCTTATGTCGCAGAAGAACCTTGCGACTCTTCCCGAACCGGGACGCCATGGCAATATGGCAATGGTTGCGGGGTCGGGATGCAAAAACAGGTCGGAACGGTCAACGTCCCTGAAGCCGTTTACGGCGTGCGCGTCAAATGAAACGCCGTATTCAAACGCTGTCTGTAATTCATCCGCCATAATAGAGATATTTTTTTGGAATCCGAAAATATCACAGAAATTCAAACGTATGAACTTAATGTCGTTTTCTCTGATAAACTCAAGGGTTTCCTGATGTGTGCCGTTCATATTAAATTCTCCTTTTATCTGTATGCAGATTATCTGCCGTTTTGTTACTTACTTTGTTATTAAATTTTACGGTATATATTATTTGTGACTGTAAAAAATGGTTACTATACTATTAAACAACAAAAAATCGATTCCGTCAATAGTATTATGATTATTAAGTCAAATAAATTACTCTGCGGGGGTTTATTTTCAGTATTATTGACTTCAGACAGCATTTTAACCGGCAAACCAACGAAAATATACCAAAAAGCTCAGCCGTAAATTGAGCCTCTCACATATATTCCTATACGTTTATTTTTACATCAATCCCCAGTAAATCCTTATAGAGGCTGATTACAGACCTGACTTCCTCCAGAAAATCATCCGTCTGCATTTCTGAACACCCGGTAAAATTCTTAATATCCATTAAACCTTTTATTTCATCATCCGTTATATTAAAGGCAGGGTCGGCTGAAATCCGGGCAAGCAAATCGTTCCTGTCTCCGTTAATCTTGATATTATTTGCGGTTTCGACTGAATGCAGCCGTATGCGTTCGTGCAGAAACTGCCTGTCGCCGCCCTTTTTAACGCAGTGCATCAGTATGTTTTCAGTTGCCATAAACGGCAGCTCCTCTGATAAATGTTTTTCCGCCATTTTAGGATAAACGGTCAGTCCGCTGATGATGTTAATATAAAGCGACAATATTCCGTCAGCCGCCAGAAATGCTTCAGGGATTGAAATCCTCCTGTTAGCGGAGTCGTCAAGCGTTCGTTCCAGCCATTGAGACGATGCGGTTAACGCCGGATTCAATGCGTTTACCATAACATACCTTGAAAGGGAAGCTATGCGTTCGCTTCTCATAGGGTTGCGTTTATAAGCCATTGCCGACGAACCGACCTGACCTTCTTCAAACGGTTCGTCAGCTTCGTTAAGGTGTGAAAGGAGCCGGATATCATTTGAGAATTTATATGCGCTCTGAGCAATCCCGGACAAAACTGACAGAATATTATAGTCAATTTTCCGTGAGTAAGTCTGACTGCTGACGGAATATGTATTCTCAAATCCGAATTTCTCCGCTATTTTTTTATCCAAAGTCTTCACCTTGTTATAATCGCCGTTAAAAAGCGCCAGAAAACTAGCGGCTGTTCCGGTCGTTCCTTTGCATCCGAGTATTTTTAATCCCGAAAGCGTAAAGTCAAGGCTTTCCAAATCAAAAAGCAAATCCTGGAGCCATAAGGCTGCGCGTTTTCCGAAGGATGAGGGCTGCGCCGGCTGAAAATGCGTATATGAAAGGCAGGGGAGGCTTTTATAACGCTCGGCAAATCCGCATAATTCATTAATAGCGTTGACAAGCAGTTTCTTTATACGGAGCAGAGCCGCTTTCTGTATTATTATATCCGCATTGTCTCCGACATAACAGGAGGTTGCTCCAAGATGAATAATAGGTTTCGCTTCGTGGCACTGTTCTCCGAACGCCAGAATATGCGCCATAACTTCATGCCGCGTTTTGTGTTCATATTCGGAAACCTTTTCAAAGTCAATGTCATAAATATGCGATTTCATTTCATCAATCTGAGTTTGAGTAATACTCAGCCCCAGTTCCTTCTGGCTTTCGGCAAGCGCGACCCACAGCTTTCGCCAGACCGAAAATTTATTGCCGTCAGTGAATACACTCAGCATCTCTTTTCCGGAGTATCTTTTGCACAGCGGGCTTTCATATTCAGCAGACACTTTCCAGCCTCCTTAATACTTCCCTGTAACCTTCAAGGACATTGCCCAAATCACGCCTGAAACGGTCCTTATCAAGTTTCTCCTCAGTACCGGTATCCCAAAGACGACAGGAATCGGGCGATATTTCATCGCATAGAATCAACCGTCCGTCATACCTGCCGAATTCAAGTTTAAAGTCTATCAGACTAATCCCCGCTTTTATAAACAATCCGCTTAACAGTTCATTTATAATCAGCGACTGCCTTGCCATTTCGTCAAGTTCACTGCAGGAAGCAATTCCGACGGCGGTAATATGGCTTGCGTTTATCATAGGGTCGCCTAGTTCATCGCTTTTCAAGCTGAATTCTATGGTGGGATTACTAAGAGCTGTTCCCTCGTCAACTCCGTATTTTTTTGAAAAACTGCCTGCGGCGGTATTCCTGACTATTACCTCTACTTGAACAATTTCAGCTTTTTTTACAAGTATGCTCGTATTGTCAATTACATTAATTAAATGTGTTTCGATGCCGTTCTTTTCAAGAAATTTGTAAATCAGATTAGAAATTGCTGCATTAAGCCTGCCTTTTCCCGAAAGCTCCTCCTTCTTCTCGCCGTTAAAAGCCGTCGCCGTATCTTTATAGTGTATTACCAGGCTGTATTCATCCTTGCCAGCGCATATGTATTTTGATTTACCCTCATATAAAATGCTGTCTGTCATATTATCACCGCTTTTCTTAAAATAAAAAGGCGTTCATCAGATAATACATGACCGGTTAAGACCGTGCATTATCTGATGAACGCCTTTGTTCAACATAATATATTATACTCTATTGATAATTTTATGTCAATAGGTTTCATAAAATTAATAAAACGTTAATTTTTCTGACTAAATGATTCAATTAGATTTATATATTGGTGTATGCTTTCCGTTTTCGGATGAACCCAAAAAGGAGCGTTACAGCATCCGCAGTGCCATCTGACCTGTTCTTCAAAAATATATTCGACGCCCTTATTGCACTTCCCGGCGGCATGAATATCACAGCCCGATTCTGAATAACGGAACATTTTGGTTATTTCATCCGGCATATCTTTCCCGTTATAAAATTCAATGCACTTTTCAGCATTCCTGATTCTCAACATTAAACGCAGCTCACCCATCCAGTCCAAAATCCTGAATAAATAAGGACCTTTGCGTTTCATAACCGATTCCTTATCGTAATAATTAATCCCCGGTCCCTCGTTCCAGCTTCCGTCGGCATAAAAATAATCCCTGTCAAGCATAGTTTCATGAAAACTTTTAATGAATTTCCGCTCAGCATCTGTGCGTAATTTATCATAAACGGCATAAAAGGGACTGCTGAAACTGTTTTTACCAAATCCCTCTGCCAATAACCTGAAACTCCACTTATAAAATAAAGTTTCAGAGCCGGTATTTAAAGCTTTTTCGGCAACAAGCGCTAAAACTGTAATAATATTCGGATTATCAGGGTAACTCACCGAAAATCCGGCAGTTTTAGGCGTTATTTTACCGTTTTGTAAACCCGAAAACACAAAACCATAATTATTGAACGCATTAAACAGTATATGTATATTCTTTACTTTATTCACCTGTTTAAATTCAGGGATGTTCACCTCAAATACATTGTTTTTTAAACACCCTTGAGAAAAAACAGCATAAAGTAATTTCATAGGACGCCAAGCTGCGTTCCGGGATTCCTGCGCTTCGGGTGCGCCGTAACGTGTTGTTTTTTCGTCAAAAAGCGGCATAGCGAAATGTTCGGGATTTTCAGAAATACCGGTCATAATCTGAAAAAACATATCTCCTATGTAACGGAACGCCGTTTCAAATTCATCTCTTTGCAGTATGTGTAAAAAATCGGGATGGATGTCAATATTAGCGGGAGTTACCGATAATTCCCTCCGTCTGACAAGCGCCCACTTGTTTATAATATAACTCATACCGGGTACTCCTTATTAATTCATATTTGGCTGTTTTGAATGTAAATTTATATTAATTACAGCAATCATTCACATAATGGTATAAAACAACCGTAATGTAAAATATTCTGTAATGTAAATGCATTAGAGCATTAGCGTGAAGGGAAATTATAATTATGAGAACCATTATACTGGCGCACAGAGGTGCCTCTGCGGAACTCCCCGAAAATACGCTGGAAGCATTTTCTCTTGCTGTAAACCAGCAGGCGGACGGCATTGAATTGGATGTTCATCTGTCAAAGGACGGTGAAATAGTCGTCGCTCATGACGAACGCCTTGAACGCGTTTCAAACGGCAGGGGTTATATAAACGACTATACGCTGGCAGAATTGAAATCCCTTGCTTTCGGAACCCTTCCGAACGGTTCGGAATGCCGTATTCCGCTGATGGGCGAGGTTTTCTCGCTGATTAAGCCGACAAACCTGATAATTAATATAGAGCTTAAAACTACGGAACGGCTGTATCCGGAGCTTGCGGGTAAGCTTACCGCTTTAACCGCAGAATATGGAATGAACGGACGTGTTTTGTATTCGTCCTTCAACCATTATTCCCTGCTTGATATTAAAAGGCTCGTCCCCTCGGCACGAACAGGGCTTCTTTATGAGCTGGGGATGGTGAATCCGTGGTTTTACGCGAATTATACGGGCGCTTATGCCATTCACCCTAATTACCGTGTTATAGCGGCACTGCCTCAGACGGTTGCCGGATGCCATAAATGCGGGGTTAAGGTAATTGTATGGACTGTTGACGATGAACAGACAATAGCGTTTATGCTAAAATGCGGGGTTGACGGAATCATCACAAACAGACCGGATACTGCGCTTCGGTGCCGCAGGGAGCTGTGCCCGCAGAAGGCTCAGCCTTCGTATTCCTAAGCAATGCCATCAGCTTATGCAAAAATATTTATAAAATTCCATTGCTAGTGGTCAGTGATTAGTGGTCAGCAGTCAGATTATCGGGAAATGGAAATGTCAAGCCCCGTATCTTCAAAGGACAGCCCGCACTCCGCAAAGCTGTTAAGATAGTATGTAAACCACAGTCCTTTTCGCTCTTTCTAGTCGTACGGCAGAAATCCGTTTAACCAAGATATGACAGGGGATTTATCAGCCGTTTCGCCGAGCAGCTCCGTTTGTGTTCGGTATTTAACGGCAGGATTGTCACCGCTCAGAAGCCACCGCACAACCGGTGAATCACGATTAATCATTTGTTTTTCCTCCCCGAAAGCTATATTATGATATAGAACTTCATGCAACAAGTAATCACCAAAAGAGTGACTTCCTCTGTGGCTTAAGAATGTCAACCCTTTTTGGAAGCATAAAATTCATTCAACAAACCCATATAGTCCGGTAATTTTGCCACATCAGGCTGATGAAATTCAAAAACAACGCCGGAACACTTTTCAATCTGTTTACCGTCAATGACATAGGTCTTTCTCATACGGCAGTTTTCTTTTTTGGGATTACAGCTGCAGTCTCCGTGCGTGCCGGTAAAAACGCTTTTTATATGTTCAGGCGCGTTTTCTATGTAACCGGTGTGCTTTTCGATATTATTAAGGAACAGGCGCAGAACGACGTGGTCTTCACGGATAAAAATACGTGCGGCGACCTGTTTTGATTTAACTCCGGTTTTGGAGTAAATCACCATAAAAACGCCCCAGCAGGCTCCCCAGCCTATATGTCCGCCGTAATCATACCCAAGCTTTGAAATTTCATTGCTGAACGCAGTGATAAAGGCTTTATCCTGTTCGGAAACAATGCTGAACCGTTCCTCTTTCAGCCTTTCATCAATGCTTTTAGGCAGTTTTATGTCCTGATAGGATTCAATGGCTTCCTTTATCGTTTTTCCGTTATTATAATCAAGCCAGTACTGAAATGAACCGCAGTAAGTTTCCGGGGAAAACCCCTCTATAGTATTTTTGAAAAATAAACGGTATTTAGCCGGGGAAACTGATGAATTAATAACAGTATCTTCCGTAATTTTTACAGGCATTTACATTCTCCTTTATTTTTTAGTAAATTCTCATACATTGATTTTCTCAGCTTTACCACTTGAAAAAAGATAAATATCACCGTAATACCTGCGTTTGTCATTTCAATAACGGCTGACATACCGGGCAGAAATAAATATTCCCGCCGAGATACGCCTGTCGTATCAAACCGCCGCCGCAGGAAAGACAAGGCTGGGAAAGCGTTTTGCTTGATAAAACTGTTCGGTATCCGCCTGACTTTCCGAAAAGGTCTTTTTCGGTATCCCGCCCGCCGCCGTCCCTCATTTTTATTAGAGTTGACTTTATGCTGTTGAAAATGCTTTCAAAATCGCTGTCGGTAAGCGTTTCAAGCTTTCTTTTCGGGTGTATGCGAGCGTTGAAGAGAGTGTCATGTAAAACTCCGTTACCGAAGCCGGGGATTCGCTGTTCAGTGGCAAGGAAAGCCTTGACGCTTAAATTCTGTTTGACGCCCTTGCGCAGACCTTCAAAATAGCTTTCGTCAAAGGCTTCTGTATAGGGGGAGGGCTTTTCGATTGCAACGTTATAATACCAGTCGTCTTTCGAACCGTTTTCAAAGGCGAATATACCCCCGTACATCTGAACCGAGCAGGACATTCCCGTGCCGTCGTCAAATTCAACTAAAAGCTGGTGCTTGTCCGGACGTTTTTCCCCCGATTCAAGGTAAAGGGCGCGGACGCCGTCGCAGAATGAAATCCTCATTTCCTCAGCCCATATTTCGGGACGCCCACCGTAAGCGACCGCACCTGTAATTTTCTTTCCCGAAAGAATCATATTATAAAGGGCAGGGTCGCCGGTATACCATGCGAACCCGTGGGGGTGCGCATTTGCGGTTACACTCTTAATTACTTTGCCGGTAAGGGTTTTTTTTATTTGTTCTGAAAGGACATAAGCTTCGGGTAATTCAATCATTGTTCTGACCGCCTTTCCGGATGTTTCATCCTGTTCGGATGTAACTTTAATTTTAAATCTAAATCCAATTTATTTTATATAAAATATAGTATTATTATACACCTGATAATACGACAACAGTATGTCATATATTATAAATTAACTGAACATTTTGTTCTAAAAGGACAAACTTCTAAGTGTGAAAAATATTTTTGAAAACTATTCTCCGACATAAGTTATTAACACTCGTCCTTCGGGACCATCATTACATTTTCCGCCGGAGAGGTGCATTTCAATGATGACCTTATCATTTGCGGATACCACATGAAGCTTGGTGTGCCATCTGCCTTTTGATTTGCCAGCGGCTTGTTTTCCGAGTTTTTTAATGGTATGTATCCGTCGGGATGAACCTTACGCGAGGTGCTGTCCAAAGCTAATACTTCTATATGTATTGCTATGATTTCTTCTGCTTGTAAGGCGGCAAAAATCCGCTGTATAACACCGCTTTGCGCCCAACGATTGAATTTCTTGTATATTGTCTGCCATTTTCCGAACTCTGACGGCAAAGCCCTCCATTTACACCCGTTTTCTGTAATATACAAGATTGCGTTTATGAAGTCGCGGTTTTCGGTCTTTACATTCCCGCGCTGAACCGGAAAATGACCAGCTATCCGTTCATATTGCGCTTCACTTATCTTCATTTCTTTATTGTACCTCTTTTATTATTTTGCGTCAGCACAACCATTAGAATATGCTTTCATTTTATTTTACACCTGATAATACGACAATAGTATGTCATATTTTATAAATTAACTAAAAAACTTTTTGAGCGGATTCTTTATAAGCCATAAGCAGCAATGCAGGGCTGTAAAAAATCCGCTCACGCACAATTTAAAATACTTTAATTATTTTTTCAATATATTTTTAGTAAGAACCTTCACAATCTCATTCGTCACAGAGGCAAATTCCCGGATTTTAGAAACTATTCTGCTCTTTTGCTCCTTATTCTGTAAAGCCTCCAGAGTAACGTTAAAGCCGCCGCCGAGGGCTTCCAGGTCTTCGCCGTTGTCATTGTTCCACATTTCACCCATCCTTTTGTAAAGACGGCTTACTTCCTCAAGATAACCCATATCCGGGTTAAGCTTCATAGCCCTCTCAAGAAAACCGTGGCAGCAGCTTGCGTTTGTGGCTAGAACGCATATATAATTCGTATACATTACCCACGGGTCAAATTCATCGGGTTTCATATTATCAAAATAACAGCTTTCTAAGGTGTTTATCCATGCACGGAAGGCTTCGGCGCCGGCATAATAAAAATCTGTATTTGCAGTCAATAATTTCGGTAAATTTATTATGGTTTCACGATAAATCTGCTTTAAATCTTTTTGTTCTTTTTTTTCGCCAACGAATATCCAGCCTCCGTGACAGCCGTTACCCTCCGTAATCATGGCGTTTTCAAGACTGATACGCTGTGGTTCGTTATTGTTGCCCTGTATAAACAAAAGGGTGTTACCGCTTTCCTCATACCCGACAAATACACCGAACACACGAGGTTCGCCCTGACACCATACAATAACGGGAATGCCTTTATCTAAATACCCTATCAGGGTTTGCAGATACATCTCTTTGTTTTTGTTCAAGTCTTTTCCTAAGATATAACTGACAGCGTATCCGCATTTTTCAAAAATCGATTCCACATAGGATGTTCCGTTGTTTTCCAAAAAGTAAGAACTCGTCGCATCATTATTAGCGTAATTTTTATTAACCGGATAATGCTGTGTAAAATTATCGCCTGTCAGTCCGGCAAAGAATTCATAATCATAATCCTTTTCACCAAGGCATTCCATAACATAACGGGCGCAGCCGTTAAACCAGTAGTTTTCGCCGTGCTCGTCGGTAACAAGCCGGTGGATAACGGGAATAATGTTGTTGCTTTGCTTTGTAACCATAACAAGTTCCTCTTTCTTTATTTTATTTTTGGGTGTGAAGGCAAGCTGGGACACCTTTATTTCACGGAAATACTTCATTCCCTGCCCGTTTGAACCGATAATGAGCGGCAAAGCTTTTTCGCGGTTTAAATCCAGGTTCATATAGGGGAAATTAGTTCCGCAGTAACGAAGCTCATCATTAATAAATACCGCCAGGTGCTTTTCACCGATAATCCATGTCAGGCGGTTATATTCGTCTTTATTGATTCTTCCCCGTCCGTTAAAATTATAGCGGTTCTTAAAAACAGGCTGATGAAAACGCAGGGCTTCCTCCGGTATATCCCTTCGGTTTCCCATGTTTATTCCGTAATAATAGCTTAATTCATCGCCGTGATACAGTATTATGCTTCCTTCCGAATCCCCGTAGGAAAATCGCTCCCCTGTACTCATCGCCCGGAAAGTAACGTCAACCCGGAACGGAAGCTTAACCTCAACATTCGTTGAAAGAACCCGCGTGGAAATCCAGCCCGTATATTCCGCTTCTCCGTCTTCCGTGAACCTGTAATGCGGATAGTTAATGGGAGTGAGCTTGTCCAGAGGGACGATTGTTTCCCATAAAACAGGATTAGCCGATTCAATCTCCGAAAGCGTTATATTCGTCAGTTCTTCGGGAGGGTCAAAAAGTTCAGGGTTCGCCGTCCGTTTTTTTACAGGAACGAGCATCATAACAAGCTCTCTCTTTTCATCCGGGGAAATCAGATTTTCCAGCAGGGTCGGATGGCGTGACGAACCGTCCGGGCAATAAGCAAACTGATAATACGGATTAATATCCAGTTCATTTACAAGATTACGGAAGCACTGTCCCAAATCCTCATCCAAAAAAACATTTACCGCCGCAAAAAGTCCTCCCGAAAAGGAGTAGTCCAAAAAATCGCTGTCGTTATGAAAATCCTCGGGCACCCGTACCATCAGAACATCGCCGGCTTCGGTCTGAAACTCAAACCGGCGGTGACTGCCGGATGTCGCATATGACAGTCCGTTTATTTGAATATACCGCGAAAATCCCCAAAAATCGCTTATCTGTGTATCGGGTTTCAGAAATGATGTCAGTACGCGCATGGGCGGCAAATCCACAATGCTATAATCAAGCGGTTTTGCCAGTTTCACGCTGACATCCTCAATTTCTGACAGGTTAACGGGTCTGCTATCCTCCATAAGCTCAAGCTGCCTGTCCATTTCCTCATAAAGCAATGGTATGGCTGAAATTTTTGTGATACCATTGTCAAGCATAGTCTGCAAAAACTTGCTTACAATGCTTTTAAGCTCGGAAAGCGCGCCGATTTCATTTTCAATATCGCGGATACGGCTGACGAATGTTTCTACCACAACGCTCATGCTCTCGCTTTCGTAAATCCGAAGAATGTCCTTGACGGGAATCTGCATTTTTCTGAGAATGATAATCTGCTTCAGGCGTTCGGTATTTTCTGAAGTATAATAGCGGTATTTCTCAAATTCAGGCCGAATGCTCTTAATCAGACCAACCTGCTCATAATAACGCAGGCTGCGGGACGACAGCCCAAGCTCCGACGTAAGGTCGGTAATTTTAACAAGCTCGCCGTTATTTTTTTCCATAACAGTATAACCTCCCCTTTTTTACTATATTTTTATTATATCACTTGACCGTACGTCAAAGTCAAGGGGTATTTTAAATTTTTATATACCAAAATATAGCAGAGAGGTTAAAAAAGACAAGCCCCGTATAAAGCGGTGAAGTGGTGAGTGAAAGAACAAACCATACCCGAATAAAAGCGACTTGTCATATTTAATAAGCTTAAGTAAAATCCGTATTTTTTGAGCATTTCAAATGAAAACACCACAGAATTTTATATTCGCTTTTAAACAACAGTTTTGGGACAGACAAAACTGCATTTCACTTTCCGAGCATAATTCACCGACCGTAGCAATAGCACAAAGGAAATCTAATGTGTAAGTCATGTTATGAATATTGCATTATGTTAAATTTTCTCGGAATTATACTATAAAATATAGACAGGTTATATCACATAAACAAACGGGCGGCATATAATGAATACCGAGGTAACTATATATATACCTGCCGAATACCTCATTAATAAACATGAAAAATCTTTTCATGCAGAGCAGAAGCTGACTTTATAGCCGTAACGGCATTTCAAATAACCAATAAGTGTTTAAAAAACAGTCAATTCTGCCTATAGACTTAGCTGCTGTAAAAGGCGGTGGAATGGAGTTAAAAAATGTGTATTAACAGCTGCGGTAATAACCGCATATCAAATGCAAACACCCGACATTGTTTAAACCAGAATTCTATTAACCATTGCGAGAGACGGTTAATCTGTAATGTTGCCTCAGTTGTCCCGGTATCACGCTCAGTACCGTTCTTCTCAAATTGTGTGAAACATTCACACACGGCGATATTTAATCGTTGCGGGAATTGCTGACCGGGCAGTAATTAAGAATTTCGGTTTATACTAAGCTTTTGCATCATCCTTTAAAAAATTTGCAAAGCGCAGGGCGTCGCTGAAATAATAACGCATAGGGTGTGTTTCCACACCCTACATAAATTTTATTAATATCTTTTTACTTCCTTCACATACCGGCAAGCTGTTCCTATTTTCTTAAAACCTGCGGAACGGTAAAGGGGCTGGGATTTTTCGTTGAGAATGGACGTGCTGACATAGGCGTACTGCAAACCGCGCTTTTTTAATTCATTTAAACCGTAAAATAAAGCGCGTTTCATGATTCCGCGACGCCGGAATTCCGGCAGACAGGCGACCGGCTCTAAAACAACGGTTTTGCTGTTCTCATCAATCCACCAGGTAATAAATCCTGTAAAATCGCCGGTTTTTACATCCCTGATAACATAATCCAAAGCATATTCATAATAATCGCTTTCGATAAGCGATTTATACATACTGGACGATATTGATTTTCCCGTGGGGATTTCAGCATATTTAACACGGTCGTCAATATCATCTTCGGATAAAATTTTTATAACCTCATCCTGCCAAATTGTTTTCGTTTTCGCGTATTCCCTTAAATCAAGCCCCGACTGCCACCGTTCCTCGTCTTTCCGGACAAACCCGCACTCAATGAGAGCGTTGCAAAGAGGGGAGCTGACATTATTTGCTATTACGGAAAAGTTATTATTACCGAAAGTCAGTATTACTGGCAACAACGCTTTCTATGGCGCATATTTTTTTAAAATCCTCTTCATTTATGACAGGTCTTATAGTCATAGAACATTCTCCTCCAGCCATTTTGCCACTCCGTCCTCATTATTAGTGCCGATTACAGCCGCAGCTTTTTCCTTCAGCTCCGTTTTTGCGTTTAAAACCGCATAGCATTCGTCGCAGGCTTCAAACAGCGGGATGTCGTTTAATCCGTCGCCGAACCCGACAATCCTTTCAAAGCCGTAATTTTCTCTCAGAAACTGAACGGCTGTATACTTTGATGCCGATTCGCTGAATATTTCCAAATTCCATACATTATCATTATCATAATAAATATCACGGTACATTTCAATTCTGAGACCGTCAATGTCCTTGATTTCATCATAAAGCCTGTGTACGTTGTCGTCAGTATCCAGAAAGCAAAAATATATGATTTCCGTTCCTGTATCCTCGAAATTATCGGTTTGTACAAACTGCTTGTTATATTTTCGCTGCCGTTCCTCAACAAAATCCCTTAAAGCCCTGTTATCAAGGTTTTCGTAATAAGTAATAAGCCTGCCGTCCGGTATAGAATACATCAATCCCGTTATTTCCGTTTTTCTCATAGCTGATATAATCTGACGTATTTTATCTTTTTCAATCAGTTCCTTCTTTAAATAACGTTTTTTTCTTATGTCGTAGATTAATACTCCGTTCATAAGTATTATAGGAATATTTACAACAGTATTTCCCAAAATAGAAAGCACTGTTTCGGCTGTCCGGGCAGTCGCAAGAGAAAAATCAACACCCTTAGCATTTAGTTTGCTTAAGGTATTTATGGTATATTCCGAAAGTTCGGCGTTTTTATTAAGTAATGTTCCGTCGAGGTCTGAAATATAAAGTGTTTTCGGAGCGGGCAGCACGCATTTGTAACGCCGGGTGTTATATTTACTGAAAGCGGCGGTTTTAAAACCGCACTTTCGGTAAAACCCCACGGCGTCGTCGTCTGTTTCGGCTTCCAATGCCATTCCGTACCGTTTACGGAGTTCTGAGAGCATTTTACCGCCTATACCGCGCCCCCGGCGGCTTTCGGCAACCGCTATATGTAAAACCTCAACATAACCGGGATGCGCTTCAAAACCGCATACACCCGTAATTTCACCGTTTTCAGCCCAGCAGTAAAGGTTCTGAGAATTATTAGCGCGGTATCTTTCTATGACTTTGTCAATACCTTCCGGCGACCCGTCAAACAAACAGCCGGCAAGGATACCTCTCATGACAGGGTTTCCGAGATTTTCAGGATTTTCTTTTATATCGCGGAATTCGGGTATTAATTCAATATTCATTTGTTCCCCTCCACCTTTCATATACAGCTATAATACAATCGCGTTTATGGTATCCTCCCATAAAGCGTTTGCGTTCATATAAGGAGCATGGGCGTTTTCAACATCAAGTCCGGCACTGCGGGCATAATCAGGGAAATTTTTATAGTCCGTATTGAAATAATCCGCCCATAACAGCAGAACGCCGTCAAAACCAGCCTCTTTGATAAAGCGCATCCTTTCATGCGGTGTTAAATTATATCCGAACCAGTCAACAATCGCTGAATTCATATTTTCTTACCTCATTGATTTTGGTTATCCGTAATTGCGTTAAAAATCTCCTCAGCGATTTGAAGCGGGGGTTTTGTTCCGTCAGCAATAAAATCGGATACCGGTCTGTGCGTTTCGGACATCCGAGCGTATGAAGGCCGGGAATGTTCCAGATAAAATCGAAGCTCTTTATCAATCGAAGCAAGGTTTACTTCCTCCACATCGGCAAGCCCGAAATCACTTTTTCTCGGACGGCTTGTATAATCACGGATAATCCGCCGTGCCAAAGCAACATCCAGGGGAGTGTCGATAAAAACGGTAAAGTCAATATATTTCCCCACACATTCGTTTAATTTCCCGAACGGGTAATCAAGAACAATATAATCATACTGCACGGTTAATAACCGTTCAATATCGACTGCTATCGGTTCTGTATGCCATTCGTTATAATCATATGAATTTTTCGCCCACTCGTTTATATCGCAGCAACTGTACTGGTAAACACTGTCGCCGTAATCGTCAAAATAAATCACCGCAGCATTGCCAAGGCGGTTTTTCAAAGCAGACACAGCTGTGGTCTTTCCGCCGCCGGATATGCTTGCAATACTGATTACAAAAGGTTTTTTCATGGTTTTCTCCCGTATAAAGTTTACTAATTTATATAACATTATAATTAATTATAAATCTAAGCCTCCCATTCCATTAAACCGACCGTAAACGGCAGTCCGGCGAAATTTTTTTTACCTATATGAACAAAACCGTTTGCCGCATACCAGTTTTTAACAGTCGTATTATCCTCTATAATTCCGATTATAATTTTAACGCCGTTAAGTTCCCTGACTTTTTCCTTACAGAATTCAAGCATCATTTTCCCATAGCCGTAATGCCGCCATTCCGGAAGTACCGAAACCTCGTTCATTTCATAAACGCCGTTGTTTATGTGAACCAGGGAAACAAATCCGATTATTTCAGAACCGAGATAAAGCCCGAAAGGGTAGTAGCCGTCCTTGATTTTGTCTTTAAGCTTTTCATCGGTGATAAAGCTGGTGTGACCGGGGCAGTTTTCGCGTGTAAAGCCGAAGTCCTTTGCAACGGTGGCGAAGCTCCGGCGTATGACGTTTGCATATTCGGGAAGCTGTTCTGCCGTCATAGGGTGAATTTCGGCAAGGTCGTGTATTTTCATTTTTGTCCTCCATTAAAGCATTTTTATCACTTCATGAATGAAGTCGCTCAGTCAGATAGGAGCGGATTCATTCAAATTCAACTTTCCAGTTCGGGTAATACGGTAATACTATGAGCGTATCAGCCAGCTTTTTCATATCACAGCTTCCTTAATCTGAAAATTACGCACGGCGGTATTTCAAACCATTCAAAACCTGCGTCGCCGTCGGACTTTTTGAAGATGGGTTCTTCAATACCGTCTAGTATAAACCCTGTTTTGAAGCACATATTTAAAATTACGTTAAGCGGGCGGTGGTAATGAAGAACCTGTTTTCCGTTCCGGGCAAGAGCGGTTACAATATGAGTTTTTGGAGTAATGTATTCATATGTCTTTATGCCCGAGCGAACAAAGCTTTCGCCGGTATAGTCATTGATTTCAGTGAATTTCAGCATATCCGGCGTTTGAAAACACGGGTGTATGCTTGAAAAAACAAATATCCCGCCTGTTTTAAGCAAAGCATATACCGCCATTAATAATGGCTCTATATCGGAAATATCCATTATAGCCATGTTTGATACAGCTTTATCGAAAAGTTTTTCAGATTTCAGTTTCATTAATTCATCATATTTTGTCGCGTCGGCAACATGAAAATCAATACTGCCAAGCCAGTCCCTACAGCGTTCTTTTGCGTATGCTATCATTTTCGGGCTGTAATCAAACGCCGTTACCTTTACGCCCATTTTTGCCATGAAACGGGAGAAATTACCGTTTCCGCAGGCGGCGTCAAGAATAAAATCCCCTTTGGTAGGGTCAAGCAGCTTAAGGGTGACGGGACGTATTATTTCCCTGTGATAACGGTTGTCATGCTCCCCCATTTTTATATCCCAGTCTTCCGCAATCTCATCCCAAAGGGCTTTGCTTTTTTCATTTGAATTAATATCAGCCATTTTCTTCATTTCCTTACTTTTATAGTCTTTATATAGATATATTTTAGTAGGACATTATTATAGCATATTTTTCCCTTCCGGTCAAACGGCTTAGTAACTGTTGATAAAATAGCTGTTATTNNTCCGGTCAAACGGCTTAAAAACAGTTTGTAAAATAGCTGTTATTTGTAATAATACTGATAAATACGGCAACGCAACTTAAAATATACATGAAAATATTCAAACGCAACATAAAATTTATAGACTTTACACCTGATTCCTGATATAATTAACGTGCCGGTAAAAAATAATTATGGAGGTAATTATAATGAGTATAGGTACGAATATATTATTTTTCAGAAAAAACCTGGGTATGACCCAGGAGGAATTTGCTGAGATGCTTTCAGTTTCAAGACAGACGGTATCAAAATGGGAATCCGACTCCTGCTACCCTGAAATGGAAAAAATACTGTCCATGACGGAAATTTTCAACTGCGGTCTTGATACGCTTGTAAAGGGAGACGCCGAAAAATCAATTGCGGACGATACCTGCGGCTATGACGGGCATTCAAACAGATTCATAAAAAAAATATGTACAGGTATCGTCCTGACAATGCTGGGCGTATGCTCTATGCTTTTATTAGACGGGTTTAAAATTAACGAATACGTTGCTATGTCAGTTTTCTTCCTCTTCCTAATCCCAGCCGCTTCATTTTTCATTATAGCAGGAATACAAAACGACAGCTTCCATAATAAAAATAAGATTATACCCTATTTTTACAAGCAGTCGGAAACAGAAGCTTTCGATAAAAAATTCCCGGTTCTTATAGTTACGGCAATATCAATCGTATTAGCCGGATTAATATTTCTCTTTGCGGTATTCGCTTATTACGGGGAAAATGCTTTTGATACGGATGATAAATTATCAGCCGTATCAATGGCGGTGTTCCTGCTGTTTGTAACAGCAGGCGGAACACTGGCGGCTTATGCCGGTATGATGAAAAGTAAATATAACATAAAAGAATACAATGAGGACAGAAATCCGAAGCTTCGTTCAAAAGCCAGCAGAATAAAGGGCGCCGTATGCGGAAGTATAATGCTTATAGCGGCGGCATTCTTTATAATTACGATGTTTGTTTATAGGGGGAATATTAATCAGGGAGTCAGTATTTTAAACTATAGCTGGTTAAGCTTTGTTATCGGAGGGATACTCTGCGGAATTGCATCGGCGATTATCGACGCTGCTGTTGATGATGAAAATTAAAATCAGGGGCTGCCGGTATACTATACGGCAGCCCCTTTGTCATTTCTTTTGTTTCTGACAGAAATAAAATAATTAAATGCGGCAATGAAAAAAACCGATATAATAATTCCTGATACCGAACCGGCTGTGTCCAGTAATACATCTGAAAACTGTCCGGCTCTTCCTGTTATATGTAATTGCCGGAATTCATCAAATCCGGCATATAGGAAACACACCATAGCGGATAATATAAAAGAAATCCCGTATGAACTGATAATAAGCTTAAGTGACATGAATATGCAGAAACCAAGGAAAGAAAAAACCGTAAAGTGAGCGGCTTTCCTGACAAACCCGTGCAGGCCTTCCGTTATAGTCCTTTGAAGTTCCGGGGGAAAATCCCCGAAATCAAAATATATAATTCTAGCAAACAGTCTTGAAACCTTAATGCTCAACTGTGAGCTAATACTGCCGTTTTGCGAAGAAAAAACGTATATTATTACCATTATAACTATACATAATGAAAAAGGCAGCAGGGAAATCATTTTCTTTTTCTTAATCCCGGACATTTGCAGTGTCCCGCCTCCTTAATGCGTGATGAACTTTTTTATTTCAAGCGCCTTTTCAATTGAACCGTCAACCTTAAGCTTTCCGGTTAGAAATAATTTTATAGGGTCAGCCTCCCCCTTCGCTATTGAAAGAAAGGTATCATATGAAGCTGTGAATCCCGCGTCCCTGTCATCATAGCCGAAAGGCTCGATAATAAGCTTTCCGTCCTTTATTTCGGTATAAAAGGTACCGTCTCCGTCTCCTGTAATGTTAAACTGATACGCAAGCTTTCCGTTATAGCCGATTACGTCCGATTTCATAAAGATTTCCTTCAGATTATTAAAATTCTGTTCAAATGACATAATACTCTTATCCTTTCGGGTTTTTGTCCCGGGATTTGCCCGTATCGGACAAAACCTTATGTTATACTAACCCGCAATTAAAATGATTGAATATTTCCCTCTTTTTACCGCATTGCGTCGTCTTCCTCTTCGACAGGCGAAAGCCTGTCTTCATCGTCAATCCTAGCACTGCAACAAAAATCTGTGAAATATTTTGCAATCATTTTAACCGCGGGTTAGTAATATAATGTTTTTACCGGACTGATAAAAACATTATAACATAAGGCATACTGTTTTGTAAATAAAATCCTTTAAGAATTATGGATTAATTTCTCAGCCGAGGCAAGCTTAACGCAAAGGCAGAACAGATTCATAGCTGTTTTAAGCTCGTCAAGGGGAGGAAATGTCGGGGCAATCCTGATATTTCTGTCTTCCGGGTCATTACCATAAGGGAAGGTCGCTCCGGCGGATGTCATAATTACTCCCGCTTCTTTGCAAAGTGAAACAACCCTTTTTGCGCATCCGCTTAATGTATTTACTGAAATAAAGTAACCTCCGTCCGGTTTATTCCATTCAAGTATTCCGAATTCTGAAAGCTGATTATCAAGTATATCAAGAACCGTTCTGAATTTCGGGGCAAGTATAGCTCTGTGCTTTTCCATATGCGATTTAATGCCGTCTGTATTCATGAAAAACTTTACGTGCCTTAGCTGATTTACCTTATCAAAGCAAATTGTCTGAATTGCAAGATGCGCCGTAACAGCCTTAATATTTTCTGCGGATGCAGCCAGAACCGCAACGCCCGCTCCGGGGAAGGAAATTTTTGAAGAAGAGGCAAAAATGTAAACCATATCGGCTTTTCCGGCTTTTTTGCATTCCTCCAGAATGTTTAGGATACGGTGAGGTTTGTCGGTCAGATGATGAACGCAGTATGCGTTATCCCAGAAAATACGGAAGTCGGGAGCTTTAGGGGAAAGGTTCGCAAAGCGCCTTACCGCTTCGTCAGAATATACGATACCTTCGGGGTTTGAATAAAGAGGAACGCACCAAATACCTTTAATCTGAGCGTCTTCCGACACAAGCCTTTCGACTTCATCCATATCGGGACCGTCGGATTTCATCGGTACCGTAATCATTTCAATTCCGAAATGCTCACACACCGCAAAATGCCTGTCATAACCGGGAACGGGACACAAAAACTTAACCTTTTCCTCCTTGTTCCAGGGTCTTTCGCTTCCTAAAACGCCGTGAGACATTGCGCGGGAAACCGAATCATACATAAGCGAAAGGCTGGAGTTGCCGCCTATTATAATTTCGTCGGCTTTACATCCGAGCAGTCCGCCGAATAATTCCCTTGCTTCGGGGATACCGGTAAGCAGTCCGTAATTGCGGGTATCGCTTCCGTCTGAAGCAATCATATCCCCGGGAGATATAAGAATATCCATGATGGGCATAGTAATGTCTAGCTGGTCGGCGCCGGGCTTTCCCCTGGACATATCAAGCTTCAGATTCAAGGATTTATAGCTTTCATATTCCTTTTCACATTCAGTATAAAATTCGGTTAACTGCTCCCTTTTCATTTCAGTCAGCATCATAATAATATATCCCCTTGTATTTTTTATTTTATACAGCTATATAACATAATATTATATTTAAATCATTTTTGCAAGTGATTTAAATTAATACTGCAAAAATTCTATGTTATATACACAAATAATAGCATAAATGAATAATCAAGGTGTGGATATTGCACTATTCAGTGCAATGACAACAACTTAAGA
>DBCY01000080.1:37663-42054 GCA_002293295.1 Ruminococcus sp. UBA946
CTGCTTAAGTTGTTGACATTGCTATTCAGTGTGGAGTTTGCTAATAGTAGTTAGAAAATAGTTACTAGTTGCTAGTGGATGAGGAATCAGGCATAAGGAGTAAGGAGGCAGGGGCTGCGAAGCAAAACTAACTACTAACTACTATTTTCTAACTACTACCAGCACTCCACACTTTAAACGACTTCGTCGCCGCGCTGCCATAACATGCAATCATCGGTACCGTTTTTGGTATGGACATAATCGCAGATAACGGCATACAGGACTGCGGCGAGGGGAACTCCGAGAAGAATACCTGTAATACCGCCGATACCGGCTCCTATCAGTATTGAAACCAAAACAAGGATTGACGGAAGCCCCAGGCTTTTACCGACGACTCTGGGATAAATCAGGTTGTTTTCAAGCTGCTGCAGTATTATAATAAAGACGACGAACCATACCGCCTGCATAGGGTCCACCAAAAACAAAAGGAAGGCGGCGGGAATTGTTCCTATAAAAGCTCCGACAACCGGAATAACCGCTGTTATTCCAATCAGGGTGCTGATAAGGAGAGCATAGTCAAAACGGAGAAGCTTCATTCCCAAAAAGCAGAGTATTCCTAAAATCAGGCTTTCAGTAACCTGCCCGCTGACGAACCGCGTAAACGTATCAAAGACCAGACGGTAATACCTACCCGAACGCTCAAAGCCTGCCGATGTCGTTACCGCCCGGGTTAATTCCATTACCGCTTTCTTAATGCCCTGCTTATCGGCAAGAATATAAATTGATATAATAAATCCTATAATAAAATTTATTAACAGCCCGATAAAATTTGATGTTTTTGCGTATATTTTTTCAGCAATTACAGGAATATTTTCATTCAGGCTGCTGACAAGCCCTGTCAGCGAATCTATAATTCCAATAGTATCACGCTTTTCAAGAGTATTAATCCGCTGTAATAAATTATCATAATAAAGGTCAAAATTAGAAATAAGAAATCTTATGCTTTTGATTAGCTGGGGTACTATAATACAGATGATTCCTGTAATCAGTCCGATAAGTATGAAGTATCCCGTGAAAACAGCCAGGGATGTAATCAGCTTTTTACTTGCTGTTTTTGACAGGCTTGAGAATATTTTTTCTAGCCTGAAAACAGGACGGTTCATTACGAAGGCAATTGCCATACCTATAAAAACAGGGCTTAATATATGCAGGATATTTTTTAGCAGGGTTAATGCCGCCGCCGGCTTTATAATAATTATCAGAACAATTATCACAAAAACAACTAAAAGCGCCGGACGCTTGAAAATCCGTTTACCCATATTATTAATTCCCTTCGTTTTTAGAACCTGTTCTTATATATATTATACACCGTATGTAAAATAATATTAATAAATAATAGTTGCAATTTCCTTTTATATTATGTATAATTATTTATGTAATGTCTGATGAAAAATTAATACGCATTATATATGTATATTATTTAATAGGGAGATGAAGTCTGTTGGTTTTAACACAGCCTCACGGCAGGCATGAACTGAAGTTTCTTGTAAGCTATGCCGAATATCTTACTTTGAAAAGCCGGTTTCACGCCGTTCTTGATTATGACAGAAACGCGGGGAAAGACGGTTATTTTATCAGGAGCATATATTTTGACGATGTTAATGAAAGCGCTTATTATGATAAAACGGCAGGTCTTTGCGACAGGGTAAAGTACCGGCTGCGCGCATATAACAACAACCCTGATTACATAGTGCTTGAATGCAAGAAAAAGCATAATAAATTTGTGAATAAAAATTCGGCTGTAATAACCCCCGATATCTGCCGCTCTCTCATTGAAAGCGATTTTTCAATGATTGAAAACCGGGACGAGCCGGTTTGCAGAGAAATTATTATGGCATACCGCGATTCCGGCATTAAAGCATCTGTTACCGTTGATTATCACAGGGAGGCATATGTATATCCCGTGTCAAATTTACGAGTCACCTTTGATAAGGAGCTTCATGCCGCCGGCATGTCAGGCTTCAATATGTTTTATGAAGACGGAAATCCTGAGATAACCTTGCCGGTATATTTGAATAACAGCGTTATTGTTGAGGTTAAATACGACGATTCCCTTCCTGAATATATAAGGAATATGCTCCCGTCCTTCATGGGTGTGCCGCTTCCTATTTCAAAATACTGCCTTTGTAAGAATTTATATAAATCCGTCAGGTGCTGATTTATATTATATATTGATTAATAATTTAAAGGATGATGATTATGACAAATTCCCAGCTAAAGGAACTTTTATCCGATATGAGCCTTAGCGAAAAGGCTGAACAGCTTGTACAGCTCCACGGAAGGTTTTTCGGAAACAACGATGTTATTACCGGTCAGGAAATGGAATTTATCGTCCCGGAAGAAACGGCTCTGCGTACCGGTAGCGTTTTAAGCTATCACGGCGCCGGAAAAATCCGGGAACTGCAGGACAGAATAATGTCCGGTCAGCCGCATAAAATTCCTGCCGTTTTCATGACGGATATTATTCACGGCTATAAGACAATCTTCCCCGCTCCAATCGCTCAGGGAGCGAGCTTTAACCCGGAGCTTACTAAAAAGCTGTCCGAAGCGGCGGCTAAGGAAGCTGCGGCGGCGGGAGTGCATGTTACATTCTCGCCTATGGTTGATTTATCCCGGGATGCAAGGTGGGGACGCTGTTATGAATCCACAGGCGAAGACCCGTGGCTGAACGCAAGATTCGCCGAAAATGCCGTATGGGGCTATCAGGGAAAAGATATTAAGGAAAAGGGACGGCTTGCGGCATGCGTAAAGCATTTTGCCGGTTATGGCGCCGTTTTGTCAGGACGCGACTATAATGTTACCGAATTATCCGAGAGAACCTTTATGGATGATTATTTAGTACCGTACAAAGCTGCCGTTGAAGCCGGGGTTAAACTGGTTATGACAGCCTTTAACACCGTGGACAGAATTCCTTGCAGTATAAACAAAAAACTTATGCGCGATATTCTTCGTGATGGAATGTGTTTTAACGGAGTATTGATTTCCGATTACGCCGCAATAGCCGAGGCTGTCAGCCACGGGGCTGCCGGGGATTATGCCGAAGCGGCTGAAAAAGCCATGCTTGCGGGCGTTGATATTGATATGGTATCCCAGTGTTACATAAATAACCTGGTTCCCCTTGTGGAAAACGGAATTATACCCGAAGAGCTTGTTGATGAAGCCGTTATGCGGATATTAATCCTGAAAAATGAGCTGGGGCTTTTTGAAAATCCCTATAAAGACGGTTCAGAAGAGGATGAAAAGACAATAATACTCTGCGATGAGCATAAAAAGCTTTCAAGGGATGCCGCGAATGAAAGTATCGTATTGCTGAAAAATGACGGTCTGCTTCCTCTTAAAGCAAAGGGAAAGAAAATTGCCGTGATTGGCTCGCTTGCGGACAGCAAAAAAATAATCGGAGCATGGTCGCTGTTCGCCGAAAAGAGCCATATTATTACTTTAAAATCAGCTTTCGACGAACTTTATCCCGACGCTGAGATTACTTATGTATTATCAGATAATATTTGTGAGGAAGCCGTAAGCACCGCTAAAAACGCCGACACGGTAATCGCCGTTCTGGGTGAGGACGACAGCTTTACGGGCGAATCGGCAAGCCGTGCCGATATTACGCTTCCGAAAGGTCAGACGGAGCTTTTCAACGCGCTGTATGAGGCAAATGAAAACATCTGTACTGTTTTGTACGGGGGACGCCCCCTTGTTATAACTGAAATCGCCGAAAAATCAAAAGCCGTTGTTATGGCATGGTTTCCCGGAACCTGCGGCAATTATTCGATTGCCGACATAATATTCGGGAAAGTGAACCCGTCGGGCAGGCTTTCCATGAGCTTCCCTTATTCAGCAGGACAGCTGCCGGTTTCATACGGAAGGTTTAATACAGGACGACCCAAGGATGACAGTGTAAAGCATTTTGTTCAGTTTGTGTCAAATTACCTGGATGTTCCAAATTTACCTCTTTATCATTTCGGGTACGGCTTATCGTATACCGAATATGAATATTCAAAAGTAACCCTTGACAAGGATGTGTTAAACAGGGGAGGCAGTATAACCGCTAGTGTTACCGTTAAGAACAAAGGCTCAATGGACGGTATGGAGGCGGTGCAGCTCTATATAAGGGATAAAAGTGCCAGCGTGGTGCGTCCTTTGCGGGAACTGAGGGGGCTTGAGAAAGTACATTTATCCGCAGGAGAGGAGAAAACCGTTTCCTTTATTATTACCGAGGAAATGCTGAGGTTTTACGATATTAATATGGAGTATAAAAGCGAGGACGGCGGATTCACCCTGTGGATAGGTCCTGACTGTATGACAGATAATTCCGAAGAGTTTATATTAACCGCGGATTAGGGCGTGTTCGA
>DBCY01000080.1:42158-43291 GCA_002293295.1 Ruminococcus sp. UBA946
ATTTTCGAACACGCCCTAGTATATTAATCTGTATATTACTTCATTTGATATTAAACATCCCTTCGGGGTTAAAGTAAGAACCGTCCCGTTTATATTTATAAAACCGTGTTTATTCAGAAACTGTGATTTTTCAAGCAGCATATCCCTTTGCTCAGGAAATTCCGAAATATCCAGTCCCGTCTTGGTAAGCCTGAGCTTAAGCATAGCGGTTTCCTCAAAGGTACCGGCGTTCGGCTCTGTTATAGTGTATTCCGCATAACCGGAATTAATGAAGCTCTGGATATCCATATTACAGCTGTACCGTATGTCATTAACAAATGAATGGGCATGGGGTCCTATTCCATAATACTCCTCACAATTCCAGTATTTAAGGTTATGTCTGCACTCATACCCCGGTTTTGAGAAATTAGAAATTTCATATTGTTCAAACCCCGCATTGTCAAGGATTTCAACAGTATTCAGATACATATCGGCAGTAATATCTTCATCGGGAATCAACGGCAGAATATCAGAATTACTCAAAGGGGTATCCGGTTCAACTTTTAACAAATAAGCGGAAATATGACTGACAGGCAGTTTAATAAGTTCATTAATACTCTCGTTAAGTGAACCGGAGGTTTGCCCGGGAGTTGCCAGCATTAAATCGGCTGATATATTATCAAAACCTGCTTTACAGGCATTAATCGCCGCATTAACAGCCGTATTTGAATTGTGAATGCGTCCCAGATGTTTTAATTCGGAATCCTTCAGTGACTGAATACCTATGGAAATACGGTTTATTCCCGCGCTTTTTACTTCATTAAAATAATTGAAATTAACGCTTTCGGGGTTGCATTCCATTGATATTTCACATTTAGGGGTCAACGGAACGACCGACAGGATGCTTTCAATATCTTTTGCCAGAAGCAAAGACGGGGTGCCGCCTCCGAAATATACGGTATCAATTTCATTTATATCCAGACTCAAATGCCTTATATTCCTGATAACAGCTTTGGTATATTTATTTATAAGTTCAATACCGGTAACCGAATAAAAATCACAGTAAGGACATTTTTTACTGCAGAAAGGTATGTGAATATATAATCCCTTAGCCATTTTATCCCTTCTTATATAATACGTACTGAACAATTACA
>DBCY01000090.1 GCA_002293295.1 Ruminococcus sp. UBA946
TGAATATTTCTTCATAATCATTAAGCCCGTCGCCGTCGGTATCGGCGCTTAACGGGTCGGTTTCCCTGCTGTATTCGTCAAGGTTTGAAAGCCCGTCGCTGTCAAAATCCTCGCTGCCGTCGGGGATTCCGTTGCCGTCAGAATCGGACTTTGCGGGGTCTGTTCCGGGTACTAAAACCTCATACCCGTCAGGGAGCATATCACTGTCCGTATCGGGGTTTTTCGGGTCGGTCCTGTATACATGAAGCTCATAAACATCGGGCAGACCGTCGCTGTCGCTGTCGGCGCAGCGTCCTCCCAGTCTATTTCCTCCGCTGTGTTCGCCACAGGACAGATATTGCTCTCGGCGGTTCTTTCACCGGTGGTCTGTACTGCCTTTATATAAAGAAGCCCGAACTCCTCCGGAGCAAAGGAGTATGTAACGGCGTTTTCAGCCGTTCCCAAGATATTAAAGGTTTCTTCATTATCATATGAAACCAGTATATCAAAAATTCCGTAAGGCTCCGTGGTTTCCCAGCTGACCGTTATTAATCCTGTCACTATATCATAATCAGCCGTCGCCGTTATCGTTATTTCGGGGTCGTAGGGTTCGTCCCCTGCCTTGCCGTTTCCACAACCGACATTATGCAGCCGTAAATTTCAGGGACAATTCCCTCGTCTAACGAAGCCGTAAACCCGATGGTCAGGGAATCCCCCGGCATTATGGGATTCGTCCACATCTCGCTTGAAACCTTGTAATATGTTTCGGTTCTTTCAAGGATTTTTCCGCCCCAGAGGTCATTGACAGGGAAGTTTGTTTCAAATGAAAGAGTCCATGCCTCAAGCGGGGCGTCCGACGTATTCGTCAGTACGATTTCGCCCTGAAAGCCCGTTCCCCAGTTATTGGTCTCCCTTAATTGTACATCAAACCCTTCCGATATGTCAACCCTTTTTGAGAGGATTTCAAATTTTCCGGGCAGTACGGGGTTACTGCTTACAAGGGTATATCCGAAGTTAACGCTTGCGTACGGGGCAATCTCATAGTTATACCCCGCGTTCTTTATTATGTATTCGCTTCCGCTGCTTTCATGGACGGTTCCGTTCCAGAGACCGGTGATTTCTCCCCCCGCGTCATAGCAAAGCGCCCAGTTGAGGATGGGTTCGGTTCCGGTATTTGTAATCCTTACGTCAACTGACTGATGTCCGTCCCATTCGTTCCGGACGGTATAGTCAACGCTGTACCCGTCGCAGGTATAGTTTGTCATGCCGGTCTGGGCAACCGCGGGGATTGCCGCCGTCAGATTTATAACCATGAGCAGCGCCGTTATCAGCGCTGTTATTCTTTTTTTGAACTTCATCGTTTTTCTTCCTTTCAAACTTTTATTTTAAGTGTGGAGTTTGGAGTGTGGAGTGTGGAGTTAAATTCTTTAATGCAAACCTGTACAAATGAATTAACAAACACGGGTTAAGCTATAACTTCACTCTAAACTCCAATGTCAGCAATTTTCAGTAGTAAACAAATAATATTCTAGTCATAAGTGGTCAGCAAGTGTCGGTTCAGATTTCTAAGAACTGGAAACTGGCTTCTGGAATCTGATTTCGTGTTAAATTGTTGAATTACACTCCACACTCCACTCTCAACACTCCACTCTCAACACTCCACACTCCACACTCCACTCTCAACACTCCAAACTCCACTCTCAACACTCCAAACTCTATTCCTGAACATGACCGGGAATCCAGTCAAACCATACGGTATATTTTCCTGTTACGGATTCACCCGGGTTAAGTACAAGCTCAGGGTCTACGGCGTCATAGGTAAGGACGTTGAAGTAGATTTTCTTCTCAGCCTCGTTCATTTTGCCGTCGTTCCACGGAATTACCACAGTTGCGCCGGGATAGTAAATAACCATATCGACTAAATTTGTTCGTAAAAATTTTAAAATCTATTGACAAATTACTTTCGATTATGTTATGATAATCAAAGCGTATTTCATATTAAATAATTAATTAAGACAAGGAGGACGTCAAATGGGATTGATACCAAAAAAATTGGTTTACATTCTATTTAGCACACTTTTATTTTCAGCGGTAATATTTTTCTCATCCCAGTTTTATACTTTGAATGTATCCGCAGCGACATGCAGCAGGCATGGATATATGGCTTATTCTAAAACTGTTCCTGCAACGTGTTCCAAAACCGGTTCAAAGACGACATATTGCGGAAACTGTTCGGGTGTAGTGTCGACAAAAACTATAGCAAAATTAGCGCACACTTTTAGCGGTTCATACACTACAACCAAAGCAGCAACATGTACATCAACAGGTACAAAAGTCGGTAAATGTTCAAAATGTAGTGCAGTAGTATCTACTGTAACTATTGCTAAAAAATCGCACTCATATACAACATTAAAACCGAAATGTAATGCCGAAGGAAATTCAAAGTATTGTACCAAATGTAAAGGCAGTTATGGTACTACAATTGCAAAAACATCACATGCATGGTCAACAACAAGAAACGCTACCTGTATTGCTGAGGGAACTAAGAAATGCGGCGGTTGTAATAAAACAAGCTCTATTTCAAAAATAGCTCATAAATACCTAAGTACTGGAAAATGCGCACAATCCGGATGCACATCAGTATGCAGTCATTCTTCAGTAAGTACTGTAAGCGTAGCTCCTAATAAATGTATTTCTGACGGATATTCAAAGACTACATGCAATAAGTGCAATAAAGTCGTTAGCAATACCACTCGTCCAAAAGCGGCACACAGCTATACTGTAATACAAACAGCAGCCACATGTAAAGTTGCAGGTATAAAAAAATGTTCGCAATGCCCGGCAACGATTTCTTACGGACCGTTAACGACTCATTCCTCTGTAAGTCATTCAAGCGTGATGGCTACATGTACTACGGAAGGATATTCAAAGGTAACATGTAACATATGCAATACTGTTGTACAAAACAATGTACTTCAAAAGTTGGAGCATAATTTTGCTAACGGAAAGTGTACGGGAACTAATTGTACGGAAACCTTAATGTTAATTATACCGATAGCAAGCGGTCAAGAAGCAGGTTATCAAGGTGACACGGGATTAGATATTAATGCAAATGTAGGAACAGATGTTTACGCAGCCGCAAGCGGAACGATTATTTATTCAGAATACGGTCATACGGAATGGAAGCCTACTTCAGTGCACCCAAACGATACCCCATACAGTGTTTTAATTAAACTTGACAAACCTATAACGTACAACGGAAAAACTGCATATTATATTTGGTATACACATCTAAGCAGTATTATTAATAATGTAAAAGATGGAAGCACTCCTTCAATTAGAGTGAATACAGGACAAATAATCGGAAAAAGCGGAATTGGCAGAAGTAGTCCACATTTACACTTCGGAGTAATAATAAACAGGGACCAAAAAACTACAAATGATTATTTTTCTATGGAGGAAGTCAGGGAATTACTAGGTCTTAAAGAAAATCAACGCATCTAATTATTCAAAGGCGCAGCTTTAAGCTGCGCTTTTATATCCCCAGTTTTCTTCTAGGTAAGTTAGTTCCTCTGCTGACCATGCTCTTCCGCCCGGCATATACTTCACCTCTTAGTCAAAAGCGCAGGGACGGCTGCAAACAGCCCATTACGAATATCGTATATCATACACGAGCATAATCAATGTATGCCAGAGAGGATTAAGTTTCTGTTGGCTAGAAATATTCTGGGTGAAAAGTAAGCAAATGAATTAATTAAAGATTTGAGTAAAATATCAAAATTATCACTTATTTGTATGAATCGAGTCCTAAAGAATTGGTTCAAGGTTCGATACCCTTTTGTTGTTCTTCTGTTTATATTATAGCATACTAACACACGTATATCAAGATGAATTTTATACAATCTTCAGTAAAATATTTTGGCTATTTTGCCTACTAGCACAATACAATAAAAAATGTTATACTATTTAAGACGGGAGGTGTTTATATGGGAGGTAAGACATCAAATGCAAGTAAAACAAAATACAATGCAAAAGCATATGATAGACTTGCTATAAATGTAAAAAAAGGGAAAAGGGAAATTATACAGAAACACACTGAAAGTAAAGGCGAAAGCTTAAACGGCTTCGTAAACCGTGCTATTGATGAAACAATTGAACGTGATAACGCCCAAAAACCATAACATATAAAGGACGGTGAAAAATTGAAGATACTTAATATTGATAAGTCAGCAGCAAAAGAAATTGAAAGGCTTGATACTCCAACACGAAAACGTATTATTGCGGGAATATCCGGTTTGATTGAAGAACCGCCGCAGGGCAATATAAAATCACTTAAAGGGCAATTGAAGGGTTTAAATAGGCTTAGAATAGGAAACTGGCGTATAATATATCAGGAAACCGAAAAAACTATTGATGTACTTTCAATTTCATCCCGTGGAGATGCTTATAAATAAGAGGAGGGTATATAATGGCTGCACAAGCGAATATTAATGATGTTTTAGAGCAGTTGACAGATGAACGCAGAGGTATCATATATAAACTTGCACTTGATATGCTAACAGCACAACAGGCAGAAAATTTCGATATATTTTCAAATGACGATATAACACAAATTAATAAAGCGCGTGAACGTATTGCAAATGGTGATTGTTTAACTTTTAATAATCCTAATGAACTATCTGCATATTTTGGAGTTTAAAAAACAGCTTTAATTACCCCTATTCTACACGCTGTTTTTAAGCCTATCATATTACCAAGGGACTTGTATTACCCTATGCTTATATGTGTCAGAAATAACGATAACAGGCGTGTAATTATGATGTAAACTGCTATGCTGTAGTTTGGATGGGTGAGCAGGGCGGATTATTATGTTGTTAAATGGTAATGAATGGCGGGGTACGTTTACATTCTTGAAAGACTTTTAAAGTGCGTAAAACGATATAGCAGTTTCCCGAAATAACGCTGAATACCCGCAAGGGCTTCTCAATTTCCTATTCGGCGTGAGAGGGGGAGTTTAGAGATTAAGTTTATCTCATTGTAAGATGAAATATATATTTAGGGACAAAAAATGAGTGTTCCTACGGATTTGATTCTCAAATCCTATAAGAACACTCATACTGGTCGAGGTGACGGGATTCGAACCCACGGCCTCTTCGTCCCGAACGCAAAATATATTTTAATCAAATTTGTTTGTATAAACAATTCGCACAATATCATTGACCCCCATTTGACCCCGCTATAATATTTAGTTAAATTTACAGCATTTGCAAATATTCATCAAGCTTATCTATTTGCTTTGCTTTATGTATACTGTCAAGATGTGTATAAATTTCCATTGTCGTCTTAATATCAGCATGTCCGGCTTGTTCTTTTGCCGTTATAATATCTACTCCTGCCATATACATAAATGTTATAAAGGTATGCCGTAGCCAGTGAGCAGTTATACGGGGAATAACAAACGGTACTTTATGAGGATTAAATATACTGTCCGGCTTTTCGTATTTTACCAATAAATTAGGGTTTAATTTATCAGGAACTAATATATTATCAAATTTACCGAACTTGTAATTAAGCTCTGTAAGATAACTGTCCCAAAGTCTTTTATATGCACTTCCGCTCATCATGTTACCGCTTGCAGCCGGACAAACAAGCATATTATTCTCCCGGTCCTCTGAGGTAAGGTAATCAACTAATTTTTGAGGTATGTATATAGTACGCATACCTGCTTTTGTTTTCGTTTGTTCCTTGACGATACTTTTCCCGTTTATAATCTCAACTGATTTATTAATGGTAATTGTCTTTGCCTTTAAATCCATATCCGTCCATAATAGCGGAATAAGCTCCCCACGCCTTAGTCCTGCATACATCATTATCATAGCAGCACGTTTTGCTCGATGTTCTGTAGGAGCGGTTATCCATGACTGCTCTTCCGGAGTCAATGCTCGTCGTTTTTCTTCGGGGGAATGAGCCGGAATCTTAACTGCTGTTGCGGGGTTGTAATCAATAATACGGTTATCAACAGCTAGTTTAAAAATCTGGTTAGCTGTATTTTTAGCGTCCTTCATTGTTTTTCCCGCATATTTGCTGTTATACATATCTATAATTATGTCTTGAATATCAGATGTACGTATTTTACTTATAGGAATATGTTTAACTCTCTCTAATTTTTTAACAAGTCCTTTATAAGCAGAATATCTTCCGTTTGATACCTCTACTTTTTTTAATTTAAGCCATTTCTCGCTCCACTCTTCAAAGGAATCACGTTCTGAGGCTATATCAATGCCTTTTTTTAATTGTAACCTGACTTCTGTAACTTTTTCATCAAGTTCCCTTTGTGAATAAGCATATACATACTTATACTTGCCGCCGCTAATATGTACTTTGGATTTATAACGCCCGTCGGGGCGTTTTTTATTTTGGATTTTCGGCATTGTATCACCTTTTTATCTATATTCCTAATAACTGTTTCTTTTTTTGGTCAAATTCATCTTGCGATATTATACCGTCATCTAATAGAGATTTATATTTCCGCAATTCATCCGCAGAAGAAATATTACTTTGAAGTGGTGTTTCTACAGAGGTTTTATTACTCTTTAACTCATGTAGTACATTATGAATTTGTGAGTTGATATTTTCTGCTTGCGCTTTGTCTAAAGCAACATTAAACTTTTCTTTTATTGTATCGACTGTAATAACACCAAAAAGCATTCCTGAACTATATGTAATATCGTTTATATTATCTAAAAAGACTGTTTGAATTGATTCCCCTATTACTTTTTTCTGCCCCATTATAACTCTCTTTTTAGTTATAGCATAAGCGTAATTGCTATCATGTTTTGTCATTGAAACATAATTATGTATTCCTGTAAAGCACATTAGGACATCTTCATCTTCAAATAACGCTTTTTCAATTACTGAAAAATGTTTTAGTGATTGGGATTTATTATATCCTTGCCCGAACCCCTTTTCTAAGCAAAATGCATACATTTCATTCGCTGTTCTCATTTAAAATCAACCTTTCGTTTTTAATTTAACATTAATATAGTGTATAACAGTACATACCAATTATATTAAACTATTTTATATGCATTAATAAACTGTTCAAACTGTTTGGATACTTGTCTTTCAAGTGGGTGTTTATTAAACATACCGCGCTCGCGGAGCATATTCAGCCGTTCAAGCCTTATTTGCGCCGATACTTTTGATATATCGCATATGCTGACTATTTCTTCTGCATTGGTAACGCCCAAACCCTCTAAAACGCACGCCGGGGCAAGGATATCCCTCGAAAAGACATTAGCCTGCATTTCGAGCGGGTCAGTTTTACTATCGACCTCATTGTTACGGGTTACTATTTCTTCCAGCGGATGATTTAATATACCGTGTCCAAGTTCGTGAGCCACGGTAAACCGCCTACGTCCTCGGGTTTTTATATTGTCGTTAAGAAAAATGACTTTCCTTTTGTTAATTCTTGTAATAAACCCGTCACCGGATACAGCTTCATGGTTAAACAGCTTCGTTAAAGGGCTGTCCGAATAGCCTACTATTTCTATATTGTAATTATCAGCGATTATATTTAAATCGACTGGTAAGGAAGTAATTTTACATTCCAGTAATACACGCCAGGACATATCTCTGGCAGCTTCATAATATTTCACAGCTTCCACCCCCGCTGTTAATAGTATCAACGGGGAGAAGCCAAATAATAAATGTAACTTATTGTAATTTAAACAGGTTAATAAAGGTTTCTTTCCCGGGTAGTTTTAGCATTATCAACCGATTCAGCGAGTTTTTCTCGTTGCTCTTTATTTAACTCAATTGTTTTCTGTCCGTCACGGGCTGCAATACTATATGTTTTAGTATCTCTTTTTTTGTTTTCAAGGGATTTATATTTAAGCTCGCCTAATACTTCGCCCTTATCGAGGTCGCTAAGTGTTCTGAAATATTCGATAAGTCGTTCTTCGGCTTCGTTTGATACCAATTTTTCAGTTTCTTCTTTATTTGATGGATTCGGATCGTCACTAAGACCGAGAAGGTAATCAGTTGTTACGTTAAAATATTTTGCTATTTTTATTATTGTATCACTGTTCGGCGTTTGGTTTCTTTTACTCCAATTATAAATCATATTATGACTTAAGCCTAAATCATCTAACATTTTATTATTTGTTATTTTATTTATCTTAATAAGTTCTGATACCCTTTGTAAATACATGATATATTCTCCTTTAGGTGTTGACAAATTATTCATAGGTGATATAATATAATTAAAATTATTCTGAGGTGAGATAATGGATGAAATTTTTGAATTGACTGAATCGAATCTTGAGGTGATATATTTTGATGTAACTGACGAAGACGCAGAAAAAATAAAACGTGGTTTAACATATGATGAAATGCTTGCTATTTCTGAAAAATATAATGTTTAACCCTTTAGTTCAATATCTTTAACCAATAAACCTTGTTCAAATTTATTATCAAACTGGTCGTCTAATACTATTTTTTGCAGTATATAAAGATTTTCTTCTTGACCTGTTTTTATATAACCCTGCGAAATATAATATTCAATTTCATTTTCAAAAACTTTACGTATTAATTTTTTTGCTTTCATCTATATAAATCTCCTATACACTCTATCCAAATGATAGGGTGTTTTTTTGTTTGTTTATACAAATTCATCATTAGGTGATACTAAATTCACCTAATGTATTGACATTCTCCTAAAAGTGATATATACTGTAACTACAGGCACAAATAAAACTAATCGGAGGTATTGAAATGAGTAACACAGAGAAAATCCAAAAGGCGATTGAAATATTCAAAACTCAGCTTTCCGGCGCAAAGGGTAAGTTCAGAGCTTATATCAGCGAAACCAATTCAAACGAGGTTGAATTTATGTGTGAAGAGGGCTTGTACTGCACTATCAACATCAAAAGCGGTGCCGTGAAAAATATTTAAAGGTTCAATTTATTTTGAAGCTTTTGTTTTCTTTCACTAAATTCATCTGAGCACTCCGGCATATCAACTTTAATGTAGTATTCAATAGCTTGGTCGCAAACCTTAATTGCTTTTAAGTATTCTTTCTGTTTTTCATAAATTATTACGAGCCGTTTAAAAGAAGGTATGATACTTTTATATAAAATGTAATTACCTTGATTTTTAATTTCCTCTTTACTATATAATTTAAGTTTTCTGTTAAGGCGTTTTAATGCTTTAATTTCGTAGAAGCGGTAATCTTCTTGGACTTCATCTAACATTTCTATGTCCATAATACAATATTCAATACATTTATTTAAATATATATCACTAACAATTCTGTATTTATAATAAAAGTTTTGTATCGTTATTAATAAAATATGTTTATTAAACGGCTCTGACCTTTTCCCACGCAATTCCGCTAACAATTTGTTTTCAGTTCTTTCATCAAACTCTGAGATTTTTGCAAATCTTGTTTTCTTCTTATTTGTATTACTCATAAAGCTTATCCTTAACTAACCTTGAGTATCAATAACTTATTGATATAATACCATTTTATTTAATTAATGTCAACTAAAAAATTAATGAAAGGGGTGATATAAGAAATAACCTGACAGGAATTTTAAATCAAAGGAAGTTAAAACGCTTGCTCAAATAAAAATTTGAAAGGTGATTTTAGCTATGACAATCCTTAATCAAGACCGGGATGTACAAATTGAAGCTACTGAAAGAGAGCTTTATGAATCGCTCAGATATGAGGACAAATATTACGATGACAAATACTTAGGCACTAACTTAATGTTTGACGACATTCTCCTCGGAACTTTTGACATCGAGCAGGAAGCGGGAGAAGAATTAATCAGAATCATCACTTGTCCGTATGATTACTATATTGTATCCGGGTTTTCCGCATGGTATGACTGGCGAACTTTAATAAAAATTATGCTAAATAACCCTCTGAATATAACTCTATAACTATATTTTATCACGAAAGGAGTGATTATAAAATGCCAAATGGCGACAAATTGTATTATAAAGCTTGTCGCGAACAGGCAGGATTAACTCAGGAACAAGCAATTACTCTGCTTGGTATTGCTGAGGTTGCTACACTTTCAAGATACGAAAATGGACACACCCCAGTTAATCAGGAGTTAGCGGCGGCTATGGTTAAGGTTTACCGAACACCGCTTCTTGCAAGCTGGCACGTAAGATACGCTAATCCGGCACTGGCAATGTATCTGCCGGAAGTAACAGAACCGATTACAGACGGTGACGCAATGCTTCAAATGGAATTGTCAGACGATGACATAACAACAATCCGCCAATCTGTAAAAACTATTCTGCGTGACGGAGTTGTGACTGACGACGAAGCCGAGGAATTAAGAGACAATGCAAAGATTCTTCGTTCAGCGGCAAATAAAATTTTATCCGCAGCTACGTTTCTTGAAAGCAGAACCGCAGACAAAAAATAAAGGAAGGTGATAAAATGACAGACTTTGCAAAACGGCTGAAAGGATGCCGTGAACACGCCGGGTATACTCAGGAGCAGTTAGCGGAAAAGATAGGTGTCGGCCGCCCGTTAATCACTCAGTATGAGCGCGGCACCAAACCTGCAAGCGACAACATCAAAATTCAGCTTGCAGACATATTCGGCGTTACTGTCGATTATCTGATAGGAAGGGATGTGTAGTATGGAAAGATATAAGCCGGCTCCGCCTAAACGGTCGCGCGGAAGACCGCCGAAAAACAAATCTGACCGTCTGAAACCGTTTTGTTACGGATTTGATGAAATCCCTGTTGTAGTAGACCCGCCGTATATCGCATGGCTTTTCAAGGTCAGCGTTGAAACTGTCCGGCTATTATGCCGGAACGGAAATCTTCCCAGTTTCATGGTCGGCAAGCAATACCGTATTAAAAAAGCTGATTTAATGCGGTTTATGCAGGAAGGTCTAGTATCAATAGACGGAAAGGCAGGTGAACTGACATGATGGATGGATTATTCTTAGGCATAGCAATTGTAATCCTTATTATATGCCTTTGTTTAATGGACGCACTTATAAATGTAATCTACAACCGGTTATTCAAACGCAAATACAGTGACCGCCGCAAATACTGGTACATATCACCGTATAAAAAGCAAATGAACCGTTCCCGCGACCAAACGACGAACGGCTCATAATATCAGTGGACTATACTGCTCACTGTGATTATCATATCACACCTGAGCGGGAAAGTCAAGAAAAATGAAAGGAATTTTACATATGGAACAAAAAATCCAATCAATCGCTATTGACCGGATATTCCCGCATGCACATAACCCACGTAAGAACCTCGGCGACCTGACGGAGCTTGCCGAAAGTATAAAGACTGCCGGCATATTGCAAAACCTTACAGTCGTTCCTCAAGACAGCAGCGATTATGTCGTTATTATCGGACACCGCCGACTTGCCGCCGCAAAGCTCGCCGGACTATCGGAAGTCCCATGTTCAGTCGTTATCATGGACGATAAAACTCAGGTTGCAACTATGCTGCTTGAAAACATACAGCGCCGGGAGCTTACCCCGCTGGAGGAAGCCGACGGCTTCCAAATGCTTATCGACCTCGGCGACACAATAAGCAATATATCCGAAAAGACCGGATTCTCAAAGAACACCGTTACCCGAAGGCTTAATATGCTTAAGCACGACCGTCAAAAGATGGAAGAGTCAATCGAGCGGGGCGGCAGCTTATCTGACTATATGGAGCTTGAAAAAATCACCGGGAAGAAAAACCGTGAAAAGCTTCTCGACGCGATTGGCACTCCGAACTGGGGAATGACTTTAAAACAAGTAAAGGAAGAAGAGCTTTGCGAGAAAAACAAGCCTGTATTCCTGAAGCTAATAAAGAAATTTGCTAAACCGGCTGAAAGAGCATGGCAGCATGAATATGTAACAAGTGTGTATTACACAAGTGACCCCAAAGATTTTAAAGAGCCAAAAGGCGTTGGCAAGGAGAAGTTTTTCTTTGATGCCGGAAATACTTATGTAAGTATTTATAAGGAGCGGAAAAAAGAGGTTTCCCAAACTCTTGAAAAAACTCCCGAACAAAAGGAAATCGACCGGGACATAAGGGAGCGCAAGAAGGCTGTAAAAAAAGCCTTGCAGTTTGCCTATGAGCTGAGGATTGAGTATGCAAAGTCCTTCAGGAGTACCTCTAAAACTATTGATACTGTTAATAAAATGGCTGTTGATACGATATTCGGCGACGATGCCGGGAAGTTCACAGAAAGCGTTTTTAAAGAGCTGTTTGACATTACGGGAGATTTCCGGCGTTCCTGGGAGGACGGAGACGGCGAAACCCTTAATGAAGCTTTGGAAAGGCTTAAGGGAACCAAGCCTGCCGGAGATTTGCTTTTCCTCGGTGCGTATATCCGTATGGAAAACAAAGAGCTTAACTGTTCTGATTATAACGATATTTCAAAATACCGCCGGAATGAACGCTTTATAAAGCTCTACGAATACCTTGAATCCTGCGGTTACGAAACGTCCGACGAAGAAAAAGCCTTGCTTGACGGAACCCATGAAAGCTATATCCGTCCGGTACAGGTCGGTTAATCTGAAAGGACGTGAAATATGGCAACATGTGTTATTTGCGGAAGCAAATTCAGCAAAACAAACAGCCGTCAGATGAAATGCCCTGAATGCTCCGAGCTGAAAGGCATAGAAAAAGCCGAAAAAGAAAGCAACAGGATTTTTTATCGCGGTACGGTTAATCTTATATGCAAGTATTACAAAGAGGGCATGAGCATAAAGGCAATTATGAGAGATTTGTGCCGGAGCGAAGCTAACGTAAAAAAAGCTTTAAGGCTTGGCGGCATTAATCTTAAAACGAAAGAGAGGGTCAGCAGTTGAAAATATTAAGAATGAAGCTTGAAAACTATGTGGGTATAAAAAATGCCGAGTTTAAGCTTGACGGACGCAGCGCCGACTTCTACGGCGCAAACGCCGCAGGAAAGACAACCATATGCAATGCTTTTACTTGGCTTTTATTCGGCAGAGCGCTAGAAGACATAAATAATTTCAATCCAAAGTCGATAACCGGAGATGACTATGCCCATAACCTTAACCACTCCGTTGAATGCGAAATGGAAATAAACGGTCAGATTACCACATTCAAGCGCGTTTATCACGAGGTATGGAAAAAGGTCAGGGGGAATCCCGAAGCGAACCTTTCAGGGCATACGACGGATTATTACATAGACGGCGTACCAAAACAGGAAAAGGAGTATAAGCGGTACTGGGAAGGTATTTTCTCAAACGACGAGCTTCCTAAAATGCTTACAATGCCATTCTATTTCCCTGAAACAATGCACTGGGAAAAACGGCGTGCCATACTCCTTGACATCGCCGGGGTAATATCCGACAGCGAGATAATAGAAACTGATGAGGAGCTTAAAGCCCTGCCTGCATTGCTGGGTAACAGGACAGCTGACGAGTACAAAAAGGTAATAAAAGCTTCCCTGACTGAAATTAACCGTAATATACAGGCTATACCCGCACGTATAGACGAAGCGGAAAAAGCTATACCGGACACGGGCGGTTATAACGAGGGGGAAATTGAAGTCTATTTAGCTGAAATACATAATAAAATTTCCGCATCCGAAAAGGAACGCGCCGCTTTGCTTGCCGATAACAATACGGCATCCAAAACCCGCATTAAAATTGCCGAACTGGAATATGAAATCGCAAAAGCCCGCAGGGAGTATGCAAAAAAGGAACAGACTGAAAACAACAGCGCTTATGAAGCTGTAAGGGAGATACGGGACAGACTGACCGCCGCTGAAAACATTCAGATTGAATATGAACAGCGGGAACGCCGGGCAAGGAATAGCCTTGAAGGTATTGAATCGAAACGCAATGATATTTTTGCCCGGCATAAGAAATTACAGGAACAGTATAACAAAGTAAAGGCGGAAGTCTTCGACGAATCAGCGCTTGTATGTCCGACCTGCGGTCAGGATTTACCCGTTGAAAAAGAGGAAAAGCTCCGGGCAGAATTTAATATCAGCAGGAGCGATACCCTGACATCGCTTTCCGAGCAGATGAACGCCCTTGTTGAAACAGGGAAAAAGGAAGCTTCAAAGGAAATGATGACCGCCGCTGAAAAGGCTTACGCCGATATTGTAAACCTTATTTCAGACAACGACCAAGCAGTTGAATTACTTAAAGCCGAATTAACCGAAGCCGTTATAAAACAGAAACAGAACGAATTGCCGCCTTTTGAGCAGACGGTTGACTACAAGACAAAAACCACAGCAATAGAAGCTTTGAAATCCGATGAAACCAAATCCGCACCGGACACAAGCGGAATTGACAACAAAATAGCTGAATACCGTCTTGAGGAAACAGCCCTGAATAAAGTAAAGGCGGCATTTGAAACGGCAGAAGTACAGCGAAGCAGGATAGCGGAGCTTGAAAAGCAGGAAAAGGAACTCGGAAAGGCATATGAGGAAGCGCAGCGTTCCCTTTACCTGTGCGAAAAGCTTACGCGGATTAAGTCGGACTTGCTTACGGATAAAATTAACGGTCGGTTCAAGTCGGTAAGCTTCAGGCTGTTTGAGAAAAACATCACAAATGAAGGCATAAACGACATATGCACAGTGCTTGTGCATGAAGAGAACGGCAGACGAGTCCCGTTTAAGGACGCCAATAAAGCCGCAAGGATTAACACCGGGCTTGAAATCATAGGCGTTTTAAGCGAACATTACGGCGTTGAGCTTCCCTTGTTTATAGACAATGCCGAAAGTATTACCGATATTATCCCGGTAAAAAGTCAGCTGATACGTCTTATCGTATCTAAACCCGATAAACAGTTACGGCTAGAACTGCTGTAAGAAATTTTGAACGGAGGAATTACAATGTCTGATAAAAAACAAACCGCAGTAGCACCGCAGAATCAGGAACCGAAATCATCTGAACCCCCTGCGTTATCAAATTCACAAAGGTTCGCTAATAAGGTAATCGCCGAGTTTGCCATGTCAGCGCCGGACGGGATGACAGAGCAGCTTAACGATTCGCAGCGCCGTATTATCCAGGGATATTTCATCGTCATAGACCGCACGCTGAAAGCGGCGGAAGCCGAACGCCTGAGAAAGAACGAAAAAAACACAAACCACGATTATGATAATCCCATACCGTATGACTGGACGAAGGTCAATATGACCGACCTTGCCCTTGACGCTGTGCATTATGCACGCATGGGGCTTGACATGCAGGAAAAAAACCACCTCTTTCCGATTCCGTATGCAAATAAAAAAGGCGGTTTCTACAATATCACCTTTATGACCGGCTACAGCGGCATTCAGTTCATATCGGAAAAGTATGCCCTTAACCCGCCTAAGAACGTAATTGTAGAGGTGGTTTACTCAACCGACGTATTCAAGCCCTATAAAAAGTCAGTGAAAAACAACGTTGAAAGCTATGAGTTTGAAATTACGAACCCTTTCGACCGCGGCGACATTATAGGCGGCTTCGGTTACATTGCATATGAAGACCCTGAAAAGAACACGCTTGTTATCATGTCAAAGGCTGCCATGGATAAGCGCAAGCCCCAGTATGCAAGCGCAAACTTTTGGGGCGGCAAAACAACCGAATACAAAAACAGGGAAAAAGTCGAGGTCGAGATTGAGGGATGGCAGGACGAAATGTACCGCAAGACGCTTATCCGCGAGGTATACAGCAGCAAGTACATAACCCGAGACCCGTCAAAGACTGATGAAAACTACCTGTACATGAAGGAACGCGAAGTAATATACGCTCAGGCGGAAGCTGAACAGGATGCTATTGAAAACGCCAACAAAATCCCTATAGACCTGCCTGAGCCTGAGGCACCCGCCATGCTGCCGGATAATACGGCTGCCGTCCCTGATTTTTAATATGGATATTAAAGTAATAGCGTCGGGCAGTACAGGAAACGCCGTCAGAATAAGCGACGGCACTTCCTCCCTGCTGCTTGACGCAGGGGTAACGATTAAACGGCTTATTAGCGGAACGGGGTATACATTATCCGATATAGCAGGCTGTTTTATAACGCATGAGCATTCAGACCATTCCTGCGCGGTTAAATCTGCCGCCGGGCTTGGCGTTGATATCTACGCAAGCGGCGGTACGTTTGACGCTCTTAATGTCAGCGGACACCGGTATCACAGATTGCCGCCGCTCGAGACGGTAACAGCCGGGACATTCAAGGTTATGGCATTTGATGTTACTCATGACGCTGCCGAGCCGTTCGGGTATCTAGCCGAGAGCATGGTAACAGGTGAAAAGCTTTTATATTTCAGTGATACCTCTTATGTTAAATATACATTCACCGGACTATCCCATATTATCGCCGAATGCAATCACGGCGAACAGGAGCTTCGGCAGAGCGTTCATGACGGTATTATCGACGCCGACCTTGCCAAAAGAATAGCAAGGAACCATTTTAGCCTTGAAAGGCTTGTTGAGTTTCTTAATGCCAATGATTTATCCGGGCTTAAAATGATATGGTTAATCCATTTATCAGACAACAACAGCAATCCTGATAAATTCAAGCGAACCGTACAGCGTATTACCGGTACGGAAGTTTATTTCCATTAATACTTGTTTATCCATACAGAGAACTACTTGCGCAGCCGGTCACTGTTGTTAAGCGATACACTTGCTGCGTCGGTCAAGGTCTTAATACCTGCATTCTGTTGAAGAGAAGCTGAAGGAGATTTATATGGCTAGACCTCAAAAGCGGGGACTTAGTTACTTTCCTTTTGATGTAGACTTCTTTTCGGATAAGAAAATCAAGCGTTTAAGAGCCAAATTCGGAAACGACGGGGTATCGGTATATATTTACATACTTTGTGAGATTTACCGCAACGGCTATTATACAGAGCTTGATGAGGATTTAGTTTTGGATATATCAGACGAACTGAACATATCCGAAAACTCTACAACGCAGATATTGAACTACTTGCTTAGCCGGTCACTGTTTAACGATATACTTGCTAAGTCGGTCAAGGTCTTAACTGCTGCATCCGTCCAGCGGAGATACCAGGAAGCCAAAAAAGGCAATAAAACTGATATCGAAGTTGAGAGAAAGTTTTGGGTTTTAAAAGAAGAAGAAACCCTGAGCTTTATTAAACTATGCCCTGTAGAGAATAAATCCGGGATTAACTCCGGTTTTTCCGGGATTAACCCCAGTTTATCCGAGATTAACCCTATAAATAAAAGTAAAGTAAATAAAAGTAAAGTAAATAAAACTAAATCATCTTCGTGCAAATGCACGGAGGATGAGGATGAGCAGAAGCAACACCCTGTTAAAAACTGTGACGAAACATATTTTAACAGGTTTTGGAACGCATACCCCAAAAAAGAACACAGGCTTGAAGCTTTTGAACAGTGGCGTTTACTTAGTCCAGATAATGAGCTTCTGGAAATTATTATAAATGCCGTTATAAATCATACTCAGTCAGAAAAATGGAACCAGGAAAACGGCAAATACATTCCTCTTGCTGAAAACTGGCTTAAAAACAAGAGATGGGAAGATGTTTTAAGACCTGTTAAATCAAGTAAGAAAAGCACATATGACATTAATAAGATTTTTGAATACTCAAAAAATAACATTCCTGATTTTGAGGATTAACCTGCATTGAACGGAGGTAAAGCATTGAAAATATCATTCACGGTACTCGGCGAACCAAAGGGAAAAGGCAGACCGCAGTTTGCGAGGCGCGGCAAGCATATTACAACAAGAACGCCCGACGACACCGTTCTTTATGAAAACCTTATTCGCACCGAATACAAGCGGCAGGTCGGGGCGGCAAGGTTCGGGGATAACGAAATGCTGGACTTGCGTGTTATTGCTTATTATGCAATCCCCAAAAGCGCAAGCAGGAAAAAACAGCGTGCTATGGAGGACGGCACGATAAGACCCACCAAAAAGCCTGACCTTGACAATATCCTTAAAGTCGTAGCCGATTCCCTTAACGGGTACGCATACAAGGACGACGCACAAATCGTTGATACTCAGGCTCGCAAGTTTTATTCCGCAATACCAAGAATCCAAATAATCATAACGAATGGAGGTACACAATGAAAGAAGTTGAGTGGAGCGAAATTTACGGCGAAGGCGAAATCGTATGTTACTGCGATAA
>DBCY01000122.1 GCA_002293295.1 Ruminococcus sp. UBA946
TTAAATTATTATTAATATAATTATTTTTATCATTTTGGAATACATCCGTAATAAATTTATGTATTAACTCCCAATCCTTCTGATACAGCATTAAAAGCCTGATTCCTGCTAAATCCGTTACAAATTTATAATAATTTCCTTTATTTATGCCTTCATATTTTTCAATATTGCTTCCTTTTTCTTCCGGCGTTGTCTTACGTATTAATTTTTCGATTAAATGAGCTGTGTCTTTTGTTCTGGAACGTATTGAATGTATACCGGAAACTTTATCCCGCATTGCTTCCTGAAACAGATTTACGAGAGATTTTTCGTTATTAATAATAGTAATTCTTCTGTTGTTGTAATCATTAGCTATATAAACTAAATCATCCCACGTAAAAGCACACTTTGGTATATGCTCTCCTGTAAAATTGAATCTTTTACAGAATTCTTTTTCTGTATATTCTATATTATTTCCATTCTCATTAGCATTGATTTTATCTGAAGGCATTTGTTTTCCCTTCTTTATTATATTATTGACAACATATTGTGTTCCTATTTTTGTATATGCACAAATCACTAATAATATACATCACAATACCATGAAAATGCTGTAAAGTCAACAATTTTTTTGTTAATTTTATAATTATACAAATGATTCGGCAAAACTAACAAAAAACAATATATATTAAGTTGGTTATGGTGGAGATTCACTATACCATTCTCTAAAAATTATTTAACATGGGAGAATAATTAACATGCCGAGATTTTTCATTGACTATAAGCCGGAAAAAACTATAACCGTTACAGGAAGCGACGCGGCGCATATCGTTAAATCCCTCAGGATGAAGCCCGGGGATGAAATTACATTCTGCCGGAACGGAACCGATTTTTTATGCGTAATATCCTCCGCGGACGAAACCGGGGTTTACTGTGAGATAATAAAAACCACTCCTTCGGGAACAGAGCCGGCTACGGATTTAACCTTATACCAGGCTTTGCCGAAATCCGGTAAAATTGAGCTTATCATACAGAAAACCGTGGAGCTTGGCATTAAAAGAATAGTGCCGTTCATATCGGAGAGGTGCGTTGCGCGTCCCGATAAAAAGGGATTTGCAAAAAGGCTTGAACGTTACAGGAAAATATCGGAGGAGGCGGCAAAGCAGTCGGGAAGGGGGATTATTCCCGTTATATCGCCTCTGTTGTCATTCGATGAAGCTATAGAGGATACAAAATCTTCGGAGCTAAGGCTGATATGCTATGAAAACGGGGGTAAAAGGCTGTCGGAAACCGTCATCCCCTCTTCAAAAAGCATTTCCGTAATAATCGGTTCGGAGGGAGGATTTGAACGCGGCGAGGCTGACAAGGCGGCGGCGGACGGCATTGTACCGGTATGGCTGGGCGAACGCATACTAAGGTGCGAGACCTGTCCCATAGCCGTTACGGCTATTATAATGAACCTTACCGGGAATATATAAATGCGTACTGAACAATTACACAGAATGTGTAATTGTTTCCAGAAACAGACAAATCTGTTTCTGGCTGCGAAAAAAGCAGTGCTTTTTCGCAAAACTTCTTGATAATGTCTGTTTTATTCAGCAGATATTATATAGCCGGGTCCTTACGCAGTCCTTGAATTAAACGAAATTTCAATAGTATAATTATACTTGAAATCATGGGAAAAACATGTTATACTGAGTTAGAACCTGTTCTCATAGGCATAAACACATATCTTTTCGGTAAATTTATATCGGATACAGCGTTAAAAATCCTTGAAAGGCGACAGCCTGTCTGCGGATTTTTGCCTATTATCCGATAAAATTATACTCGAAAATCTATACATTTTTCCTATGAGAACAGGTTCTTAAATTAAATATATAAGGAATGAATTTATTATGGCAGACAATAACAGGAAAATGGTAGGCTCTATTACCTCCATGGATGAGGATTTCGCCAAATGGTATACCGATATAGTGAAAAAAGCCGAGCTGATTGAATATACCTCCGTTAAGGGGTGTATGGTCATCCGCCCTTACGGTTACGCCATATGGGAAAATATCCAGCGTATTCTCGACGGCATGTTCAAGGAGACGGGGCATGAAAATGTATGTATGCCCATGTTTATCCCCGAAAGCCTGCTCCAGAAGGAAAAAGACCATGTCAAGGGTTTCGCGCCGGAGGTGGCGTGGGTAACGCACGGCGGTTCGGAAAAGCTTGAGGACAGACTATGCGTCCGCCCCACATCCGAGGTTCTTTTCTGCGAGCATTATGCAAATATTATTCAATCCCACCGCGATTTGCCGAAGCTGTACAACCAGTGGGTAAGCGTTGTGAGATGGGAAAAAACCACACGTCCTTTCCTGCGTTCGAGGGAGTTCTTATGGCAGGAGGGGCATACCGTTCACGCCACGGCACAGGAAGCAATTGAAGAAACCGAGCGTATGCTGGATATTTACGCCGAATTCTGTGAAAAATACCTTGCCATGCCTGTCATTAAAGGCAGAAAAACCGATTCAGACAAATTTGCGGGTGCAGAGGCTACCTATGCCATAGAGGCTCTTATGCATGACGGGAAAGCGCTTCAGGCTGGGACGTCGCATTATTTCGGCGACGGCTTCGCAAAAGCCTTCGGTATTCAGTACACAAGTAAAGAAAACAAGCTTGTCTACCCTCATCAGACCTCCTGGGGGGTTACTACGCGTCTCATCGGTGCTGTCATAATGACGCACGGCGACGACAACGGACTTGTTCTGCCGCCCGACATAGCTCCTGTCCAGGCTGTTATAATTCCCGTAATGCAGCATAAGGAGGGGGTTCTTGAAAAATGCGCCGGGCTGAAAAACATGCTTGCGGAGGATTTCCGCGTTAAGCTTGACGATTCGGATAACAGTCCCGGCTGGAAATTTGCCGAATATGAAATGAAAGGCGTTCCCGTCCGCATAGAAATGGGTCCTAAAGATATCGAAGCGGGGCAGTGCGTTGTCGTTACACGGCATAACCGCGAAAAGACAACCGTGAAGCTTGCCGATATAAAAGCTGCCGTTGCGGGAAAGCTTGAGGAGGTACGCTCCGGTATTTATGAAAAAGCCTTGAAAAACCGTGAGAACAGGACATATTCCTGCATGAACACGGATGAAATCATAAAAACACTTGAAGAAAACGGCGACGGTTTCGTCAAGGCTATGTGGTGCGGCGACGAAGCCTGCGAGGATATTGTCAAGGAGAAGACAGGGGCAGGCTCGCGCTGTATGCCGTCCGAGCAGGAGAAAATCTCCGACGTCTGCGTTTGCTGCGGGAAACCCGCTAAGGCTTTGGTTTACTGGGGGAAAGCGTATTAGTTGTTAGAAAATAGTAGTTAGTGGCTAGCGGAGGCGGCTCTGACTAGTACCTCATAACAACTAA
>DBCY01000205.1:0-3773 GCA_002293295.1 Ruminococcus sp. UBA946
GTAAGGTTTTTTACCTCAATCATTTATATACCTTCCCCTCATCATAGAGTTTATATATATTCAAATAATAAATTATAACCGTATTATTTTAACAGCCGATTGTGTTGGATTTGTGATAATTAAAGTATAATTTATATGTAAACTATATTCAATTAGTAATAATTACTGCTGAACAATCGGGAAATAGCTTATTAAATTCATCAATGCTTAAAAGTTCAAAAAATAAGCCATAATATGTTTTATCTTCTGTTTGATATGCTGCGATACAATTTGAAAAATCGAAACTGTATCCGCTTTCTTTAAATAATCTGTCCATATTATATTTCCTCGATTGATTTCTGTATTATACTATTGAACAGCTTCTCTCCTGCATCGTCAATCGGATTCGGAATGAGGTTTTCAAATTTGTCTGCTTTGGAATATTGTGTAAAGCCGTCTTCAGATTTATAAAGACAATAATAGCAGACAGTGTTATCATTTTTTTTCAAGGCATCAAAATACCGTGCAAAATTATAGCTATGAGTTGCGGTTATTATCTGAACGCCTTGCCGCTGCATTTCAAGTATGACTTCTACTAAAATGGGTATTACCTCAGGATTTATGCTTGCTTCCGGTTCATCCCATAAAACAACGCTGTTTTTTGTTATGCTTTCATTTACTAACAGCTGCCATAACAGACCGAATTTTTTCAAACCTTCCGCTTCCAATGAAAACGGAATCAGGTTCCCGTTATCCTTTCGCATCCAAAAGCTTCCGTCATCCTTTACCTCGACCTTGCCCCTCATAACTTTTTCAAGAGAAGGTATTATGCTTCTGGCGATTTCCGGCGTCTCTTCAAGCTTCCACGCCTGCGCCTTTTCTATTATATCAAGCAGAGTTGAATCAAACGGCATATTTTCGCCGTACTTTTTTTTCATGGACGGCAGACCTTTGGCATGCGAAAGCATTTCCTTTGCCGGAATAAAAACCGCCGGGGGCGTATTGACTCCATCATTATCAAGATGAAATTTTGCATTGCTAAGGTTTTCTTGTCTATATTTATTATCAATACCGAAGACGGAAGAAATATTACTTAGCAATGTTTTTTTATTAATACACCCATGAATATAAAGCATTTTAAGAAGCTGTGTTTTACCAACCCCATTGGCTCCGATTAAGATGTTAATCCCCTTGCCGAACTCTATTTCAAAATCCTGAAAAACAGTGAAATTACCGTTTACCTTAATATTTTTTAAAGCCATGCTGTCCACAACCTTTCAACCTTTAAGCATTTGTTATAAAATGGTTAAACAAGTTTTTCAATCCCTTTGCGAATACGGTTAAGGCTTTCCTCCCTGCCTATAACTGCGGCAAGTTCAACCCCGCCTCCCGGGGTTAGGGCTTTTCCGGAAAGAGCAACCCTGACAGGCCAGAGCAGCCATCCGTTTTTAACGCCGAGCCTTTCGATTTCCGCAAACAGGGCTGCATGTATGTTTTCCTCGTTCCAGCCTTCTTCAGAAATACCCTCAAGCACGGGAAGAACGGCTTTTAACGCTTCAGCGGCGGTTTCGGGGGATGTCTTCATTTTCTTGTTGAAATACAAGTCGTTATTATATCCGGGAAGGGTATCGATAAAGTCAACCTTTTCGGGAATATCGGTAAAAAGCTCGGTGCGGGGCTGCAAGGTCCTGACAAGGACGTCAAAGTCAATATCATCCCTTTTGCAGTTCTTCTTAATATAGGGAAGAACAAGTGACTTGAATTCGTCATGAGGCATTCTGCGAAGCCACTCGGCATTGATTGCCTTCATCTTGACCGGATCGAATATTGACGGTGATTTTGAAAGCCCGTCTATGGAAAACTCATTTATCAGTTCGTCCAGCGAATAAATTTCATTTTCACCCTTCGGCGACCAGCCCAAAAGCGCTATATAATTCAGAATAGCCGGAATATGATAACCGGCTTCTACAAAATCGCCGAAATAAGCGTCTCCGTCGCGCTTTGAAAGCTTATGCGAAGCATCGCGCATGATTTGCTCAACATGAATATAGCAAGGGCTTTCCCAGCCGAAAGCCTCGTAAAGCAGATTATACTTCGGGGTTGAGGAAAGATATTCCCTTCCCCTCACAATATGCGTAATATCCATCAGGTGGTCGTCAATAACATTTGCGAAATTGTAAGTGGGCATACCGTCCTGTTTGAGTAAAATCTGGTCGTCAAGGTCTTTATTCGGAACGGTTATTTCACCGAAAAGCTCGTCCCTGAATATTGTTTCGCCCTCAAGCGGAACCTTCTGACGAATAACATAGGGGGTATTGTTATCAAGAAGTTTTTTTACCTCTTCAGGATTCAAATCGCGGCAGTGACGGTCATAAGCCGGAGTAATCCCGTCGGCTTTCTGCTGTTCGTGAACCTTTTCCATCCGCTCTTTCGTGCAGAAGCAGAAATAAGCGTTCCCGCTTTCAATAAGCTTTAGAGCATATTCCCTGTAAACACCCGTTCTTTCCGACTGTATATACGGGGCATAAGGCCCGCCGACGTCGGGACCCTCGTCCCAATACAGTCCGCAGTCCTTTAAGGTTTTATAAACCGCGCCGGCTGCACCCTCGACAAATCTCTCCTGGTCGGTATCTTCAATGCGCAGAATAAATTTCCCCCCGTATTTTTTGGCGATAATAAAGGTATACAGAGCGGTGCGCAGATTTCCTATATGCATAAAACCCGTCGGGCTCGGCGCAAACCGGGTTCTTATATTATCTGTTTTCAATGATAAACATCCTTTCATTTCAGTCAGTTACAGGTCACAAGCCGTAAATCTTCTTTGATTTGAACCTTAAGCTCCGAAAGGTTGTTAAATTTCCTTTCGGGACGTATGAACCTTATAAGCGAAAGCTTCAGCATTTCACCGTAGAGCTGTCCGTCAAACCCTATTATGTAGGTTTCGCATAACGGAACGCCGGAGGACTGTACTGTGGGTTTTATACCGATATTGGTAATCCCTTTGAAAACAATTCCGCCGTATTCAGCCTCCGATTCGTAAACACCGTATTTCGGAATCACCTGTCTTTCAGGAAAATACTGATTAACCGTAGGAAAATCAATGGTACGCCCCAGCTTTTTGCCGCTTACTACAGGCATTTTTATTTGATAGCGCGAGCCTAAAAGCTCGTTTGCTTCTGCAATATCCCCGTTTCTTATCATACCGCGGATTATGGTTGAGGATATGCGCCTGCCGGTTTTATCCGTAACCTGAGGAACGACGTGCAGTTCGGCGTTATTTTCACCGCAAATCCTGTCCAGAACATTAATATCCGCCTTTGCCCCCCTGCCGAACCGGAAATCCTCACCGCATACGACATACCTTGCGCGAAGCCTTCCGAAAAGCACTCGATTTGCGAATTCGGCGGCAGATAAATCCTTTATATCAGAAAAATCAGGGGAATAAATATAATCAACGCCCAATTCATCTATAAGTCCCCGTTTTACCTCCCCGGTAACAATCATATCGGCTTCGCCGTTATATTTCGGTGTGAAATTACCGGTGTCAAACGTAAAGACAGCAGACATAATCCTGCCGCCGTTTTTCGAGGAAGCCTCCGCAAAACCTGCGGCTTTATTTATTACAGACCTGTGACCCATGTGAAGACCGTCAAAAAGCCCCATGGCAACGGCGGTCGGATATTCCGGAATAATACCGGTTCCCGTTAAATCAATCATATACTTCTCACCAGTTAAGATTCCAGCTCCCAGAAGCCGGAACGCCCTAACTACTACCAATTAAAAATTAACAATTA
>DBCY01000205.1:3781-6230 GCA_002293295.1 Ruminococcus sp. UBA946
GCAATTTTTAGATGTTACGAGGTACTACTAATAACTATTCTTTAATTACTATTTCACATCAAAATTTTTATCTGCACGCAGCTCCGCAAGCTCGTTTATAATAACGGCGGTGCCGATAAAATGCCCGTCTGCTCCGCAAACCCGTACTTTACCGGCGTCAGGGACGTTAAAGTCAATTCTGTTCATATCCAGCCTTCTGCCGTTGCGGTACATCTTCTCTTGTTTTTCATTAAGGACAAGCTTCGGAAGATATGAAAACACCTTTTCTATAGGGTATGTATATCTGTCGGCGGGTATATTCGCCGAAGCAAGCTCCTGAAGTTTTTCAAGGCTGGTACAGTCCTCAAGTGAAAAACCGCAGGCTTTTGTACGTATTAAATCCGTCATAACAGCGCCGCAGCCCAAATCCTGTCCCATATCATGAATAACCGAACGGACGTAGGTTCCTTTAGAACAGGAAATTTCAAGCCTGCCCCTCCCCAGTTCAGGATTATATGATAAAAGTTCAATACCGTAAACCGTGACGCGTCGGGATTCCCGCTCAATTTCAATACCCTGCCTGGCAAGGTCGTAAAGTCTCCGGCCGTTTACCTGAACAGCCGAATACATCGGCGGCTTCTGCATTATTTCACCCTCATACTTATCAAGGGCTGTTATAATATCCTGCTTTCCGATAACAGCATAAGAACCGGAAGCGGTGATATTTCCTGAAATATCATAGGTATCTGAAACTAAACCCAATTCAAATCCGGCTTCATAAACCTTGTCGTTGTCGGGAAGAATACCGCAGGCTTTTGTCGCTCTTCCGGCAAAAACGGGCAGTACGCCGGTCGCCATCGGGTCGAGAGTCCCCGCATGACCTAACCTTTTTAAACGGAGAATCCCCCTCATTTTCGCTATCACATCAAAGGAAGTAAACCCCGCAGGTTTATTGATGCAGATAATACCGTTAAGATGACCGTTAATACCTGGCGGATTCAAATAAAACATGTCCTTTCAGAATTAATTTACCAGCCACAAATCCATTCCCAGCTTCGGGGCGATTCCCGAAAGCAGTTTCAGCTTGACATCCTCCAGGCTGCCGCTTAAAAGGCATCCGGCAGCCTTTTTGTGACCGCCGCCGCCGAATTTTGCGCAGATGTCCGAAACGTCGGTCTCGGAGGTCGAACGCATTGATACCTTGAACTTTCCGTCTTCGCGTTCCTTTATCGTAACTCCGACCAGAACGCTCTCAAGCTGAGTGGTAATAGATGCGATTCCCTCAAAATCATCGTCCGAGGCTCCCAGTTCGTTTGCAATATCTTTTGTAATTGCTATTACAGCGCACTTATCGTCAAGATAATATTCGGTATTTGAAGAAATGTAATTTTCGGCGCTTATTCTTGCCCTGCTCTTGACATCAAACAATTCACGGTTTATTCGTTCGGTAACAATACCGTAGTCCATAAGCTCCGCCGCGATAATATGGGCGCGTTTTGTAGTGTTGGAATACTTAAAACAGCCCGTATCCGTTGCGATTCCCGTATAAATGCATTCGGAAATGCGGGTATCCAAAGGGATTTTCATACATAATAACAGCTCGTACAAAACCTCGCAGGCGGCAGAAGCGTCACTGTTCAAAAGCAGCTTGCCGGCATATTCCGAATTTGATTTATGGTGGTCAATGCAAAGGTCTGTATAATTTCCGTAATGTGAGAGCTTTGAACCGAGGAGATTAACATCGGCAATATCCGCGGCGATAATTTTATCGGGATTGAATTTCATCGGTTCATAATCCCCGTGTATGAATTCATAGCGTTTTGGGAACGGGTCGGAGCAAAGGACATTTGCCTTTTTGCCAAGCTTGCGCAAAGCTATGCAAAGTCCGAAAGCGCACCCTACGGTATCGCCGTCGGGGCTCTGGTGCATCAGAATCAAGTAATTATCGTTATCAAGAAGGAAGCCTGCGGCTTCATTATAATCAACATGCATAATTTCATCACCATTCCGCCGTGCAGTCCGACTGATTGTAATTTTATGATTAAAGCCTAAAAAATACGTATTCTATTCTGTTTCATCAGACGTAAGGATGTCTTTGAGCCTGCTTATAAGCTTTGCTGACTTTTCTATCGAATCGTCGGCAATGAATTTAAGCTCGGGGCATTTCCTCAGATGAAGCTTGTTGGAAATTTCACGCCTTAATATCCCGGACGCGCTTTCCAGTCCCTTTACCGCGTTTTTTGCGGCATCCAGACCGTCAAAGCTTGATATATAAATTTTGCAGTGCGAGCCGTCTCCCGAAAGCTCCGTCCTTACAATCGAAATCATACTGCCGTTCACACGCGGGTCTTTAACGCGTTCTCGGATTAACCCCGATATTTCACGCATAATATCCTCCGCCAGACGGCTGTTCTTGAAATTCGGCATAATAAACTCCTTTTCGTACTAGAGGGTGTTTGCAAACACCCTC
>DBCY01000205.1:6248-10929 GCA_002293295.1 Ruminococcus sp. UBA946
GCGGTATGATTTTATTATTATATTGTAACTTTTTAGATGTTATAAGGTACTAGGATTAACGATGAAGACAACGCAATGCTGCAAAAAGATAGAAATATGCAATCATATTAATTGCGGGTTAGTATCAGTCTGAATTGCTTAAGAGAAAACAGCCTGCAAACAATATTATTCGCAATCAGTCGGGGCGATATTCCTCAATGAAATAAGCCTCGAAAATATCGCCTTCCTTGACATCGTTGAATTTATTCAGAGTTATGCCGCATTCGTATCCTTCCATAACTTCCTTAACGTCGTCCTTGAAGCGTTTTAAGCTGGACATTCTGTCGTCGGCGATAATAATACCGTCGCGGACAACGCGGATTTCGGCGTTTCTGGTAACCTTGCCGCTGAGGACATAACAGCCTGAAACCGTGCCGACATTGGAAATTCTGAGAACCTGGCGGACCTCTACTCGACCGAGCGCAATTTCACGCTTCTTCGGCGCCAGCATTCCCTTCATAGCTGTTGTGATTTCTTCAATGGCGTCATAAATAATCCGGTAAAGACGGATGTCCACACCGTCGATAACCGCCTTTTCGGCGGCGACGGGGTCGGGACGTACGTTAAAGCCCACAATAATCGCATTTGAGGCGTCTGCAAGCATAACGTCGCTTTCCGATACGGCTCCAACAGCCCCGTGGATAACGCGAACGCGCACCTCGTCGTTTGAAATCTTTTCAAGCGACTGCTTGACAGCTTCGACGGAACCCTGTACATCGGCTTTTATAATAATAGGAAGCTCCTTAATTTCTCCCTGTTCAATCTGGCTGAACAGGTTGTCAAGGGTAACCTTCTGATACTGCTTGAACTGCTCCTGTTTTGCTTCGTGCTTGCGCTGTTCGACAAGCTCCCTTGCAAGCCTTTCATCCTCGACGGCATTGAATATATCCCCGGCAAACGGAGTTTCCCCGAGTCCCGTGATTTCAACGGGGTATGACGGACCGGCTTCGGTAACGGTTTCCCCCTTGTCGTTTGTCATTACGCGGACATGACCCACGGCAGTGCCGGCGATTATAACGTCGCCTGTGCGTAAAGTACCGTTCTGCACAAGAACAGTGGCAATAGGGCCGCGTCCCTTATCAAGGCGGGCTTCAATGACGGTACCCTTTGCAAGCCTGTTGGGGTTTGCCTTAAGCTCCCCGACTTCGGCAATCAGAAGTATGTTTTCAAGAAGCTCGTTGATACCCATGCCGGTTTTTGCCGAAACGGGTACGCATATAACGTCGCCTCCCCATTCTTCGATTACAAGACCGTGTTCGGTAAGCTGCTGCTTGATATTTTCGGGATTGGCGGAATCCTTATCCATTTTGTTTATTGCGACGATAATGGAAACGCCCGCAGCCTTGGCATGGTTTATAGCCTCAACAGTCTGCGGCATGATGCCGTCGTCCGCAGCCACAACAAGAATTGCTATGTCAGTAATTGACGCTCCCCTTGCGCGCATTGAAGTGAACGCCTCATGCCCCGGAGTATCAAGGAAGGTAATATCCTTATTGTTTACAGTAACCCTGTAAGCGCCTATATGCTGAGTAATGCCGCCCGCTTCGGTTGCGGTAACGCTTGCGTTCCTGATACGGTCAAGTATGGAGGTTTTTCCGTGGTCGACATGACCCATGACAACGACGACAGGCGCGCGTTCGGCTCCGTCGGTCATGCTATCTTCCGAATAGTCTATCAGACGTTCCTCTATTGAAATAATAACCTCCTTTTCAACCTTCGCCCCGAGTTCTTCGGCAACAAGGGAGGCGGTGTCAAAATCCACCGTCTGGTTCATATTGCTCATTACGCCGAGAGCCATAAGCTTTTTTATTACAACGTTAACGGCGACCTTCAAACGCAATGCAAGCTCTGAAACAACGATTTCATCAGGAATAAGCACCCTTAACTGCTGTTTTCTTGCGCGTTCCAGCTCCATGCGCTTAAGTTTTTCAACTTCGGTTTCGCGTTTATTGGAATACTGCTGGTTTTTTCTCTGCTGTGATTTCTGGGTAAGCTTTTGCTTTTTGGAAAAATTGTCATGCTTTTTAGAACCGCCGCCCGAAAGCGGAGCGATGTTCTCATATTTTTCATTGTACTTATCCATTTCAATATAAGAACCCCTGGTGTCTACCTTATGAACCTTGGAGTTATCAACGCTCTGGGCAGCGTCCGCAAAGTTTGCGGTTAATTTTGTTTTTCTGGTCTGTTCCTGAGGATTAGGCGCCAAAGCAGACCGGACAGCCTTCTTTTTCTGCTGTTCCGACGATTTGCTGAGTGCCTGCTGCGTATTGAACTTTTCAGCTCTGTTCTGAGCCGGCTGTTTGTTTATATGAACCGGCATGACGGGTTTTTTATTCTGAGTTCCGGTATCCCTGCGCGTTTCCGCCGGTCTGGATTTCTGCTCTTTTTGTTCTTTCGCCTGTTTTTCAGGAGAAGCTTTAACTGAAGCGGGCGAAGCCTTCCGGGAAGGTACCTCAGCCTTTTTAACAGGTGCGGATTTAAGCTCTTTTCTGGCAGGTTCGGTTTTGACCGGCCTGTCGGGAGCTGTTCTCGCCGCAAAATATTTATCAAAGTTTTCTACCTGATTATTCTGCGTATAATGCTCCAGCGTAATATTAAGCTCTTCGGACGTCAGGCTGGAAGCAGCCTTTTTAACTGCTCCCAGCTGAACCTTGACGAATTCAATAAGCTCCTGAGCCGTTATTTCCAGGTCTTTTGCAATGTCGTTTATTTTTTGTCTGGGCTGCTGATTACTAATACTCATAGGCTGGTAAATACCTCCGTAAATTTTGGTCAGAAACTGTCCGGAAACTGCCGGCTGCGTTGTTTCATTTTAATTCCATTTTATGCTGAAATCAAACAGGTTCTGAAATGATGTTTAAGTAATTTATCATTTATCATAAAGTACCGGGTTCCTCAGTTAAAGCTATAAGCTTTTTTGCGAATCCCCCGTCGCAGATACAAAGTACGCCGGCTCTTTTGCCTGTGCCGGCATGAAATTCTTCAATCCTTATGTTTGTTTTTACCGTTGTTACGCCCGCCTTTCCGGCGAAAAAACGTATTTCCTTTTCAGTCTTTGGAGATATGTCGGAAGCAAGCAGTATCAGGCGCGCCTTTTTTGAGGCAAGCGCTTCCTTACAGGCGTCGAAGCCCATTATGAGCTTCCCCGCTTTCCTGCATACGGTAAGAAGGTTTATTATTCTATTCATTCCCGTTCAGTTCCTTTTCCATACTGTCGTAAATCTCTTCGTCGATCCGGCATGAAAAGGCTTTTTCAAAACGCCTTGTTTTACGGGCTTTTTTAAAGCATTCCGAGGATTTGCATATATAGGCTCCCCTGCCTGACTTTTTACCGGTCAAGTCAAGGAATATACCGCCCTCAGGAGATTTTACAACCCTTATCATTGACCTTTTCGTCTTCATTTCATTACATCCGAGACACATTCTCATAGGTGTTTTTTTAGGGCTTGGCATAAGAGGCAACCATCCTTTTACCCGACGGGGTTTTCGGGTTTTATATCTATTTTAAAGCCGGTCAGCCTTGCCGCAAGCTTTGCGTTCTGGCCTTTATTGCCTATGGCAAGGGAAATCTGGTTATTCGGAACGATTGCGCTGCAGACGCGTTCTTCATCCTCGCTGATAAAAACGCTTTTTACCTCGGCAGGAGCCAGCGCATGAGCGATAAATACGGCAGGGTCTTCATCCCATACTATTATATCTATTTTTTCACCGTTAAGCTCATCCACAATCTTTTCAATTCGCGAATGCCTCGGACCTATGCATGAACCGACCGGGTCCACGTTCGGGTCCTTTGACCATACCGCAATTTTAGTCCTCGCCCCGGCTTCGCGCGAAATGGATTTTACCTCGACCGTCCCGTCGTATATTTCGGGAATTTCAAGCTCAAACAAACGCTTGACCAAATCCTTATGGGTTCTTGAAATTTTTATGGCGGGTTTCCTGTCGGGATTGATAATCCCCACCACATAAACCTTTATAATATCCCCCTCGGTCAGGACCTCCCCGGGAATCTGCTCGTTCTTGAACAGGTATACTTCATTTTTATCTATTGAAAGCGAGCAGTTGCCCGTTCCCGGCTCAACCTTTAAAACCGTCGCCGATACTGCTTCATGCTCCTTGTCCTTATACTGGCTTATAAGCTTTTCTTTTTCAAATTCCTTTATGTCATGGCGTATAGACTGCTTTGCATACTGTGCGGCAACCCTGCCGAACTGGGCTGTTGAAAGCTTAAAGGGAACGACATCGCCGACCTTCGCCTTTTTTGAAACGGACGCGCGGGCTTCGTCTATGTTGATTTCATTCATATCGATAGGTTCGTCCTCAACTACGGTACGCATTACGCAGACTTCAAACTTATGCTTGTCAACGTCAATATCCACAGAAAAATCATCGCAGTCGGGGTATTCCTTTTTTACCGCCTTCATCACTCCCTGACCGATTTTTTCAACCAAAGCTTCAATCGGAATACCGTTTTCATTCGCAAGAAACTCAAGAGCTTCAAACAACGCCTTACTCATTTTTATTAATTCCTCCTAATTCAATCAGCCGGTACTCTAGTACCAATTAACAATTAAAAATTAACAATTAACAATGGTGGTATACCGCCTGCGGCGGTATGATTTTAATTTATAATTCGCAACTT
>DBCY01000002.1 GCA_002293295.1 Ruminococcus sp. UBA946
TAAATAAAAATCATACCGCCGCAATACCACCATTGTTAATTGTTAATTGTTAATTACTAACAGGGGGGATTATTATGAACAATATCATTCTCTGCTCAACCGGTAATTTTATAGGTACCAGGAATAATTTCGACCATACTCTGATAGGAAAACTAAAGCCGGAACTAAACTGCAACGGCCTTGAAATATTTATGTTTGATTATTTTGCAGATCACCCGGACGAATATGAACCGGTTTCGGAAATTATTATAAAAGCTAAAAATTCCGGCTCTGTTTTCTACTCAATGCATATGAACAAGCGTATCGGTGACTTAATAAGCCGCAATGAAAGCGGCGACATTGACAGTGCCGTCAGGCTTTTTGAAAGCAACTGCGGATATGCAGTTAAATACGGCGTTAAACTCCTTGTGCTTCATCTTTGGGGAGGCATCCCCTCGGATAAGAATATTGACGTTAATATAAAAATGTTTCCGGAGCTAAAGGCTGTTTCCGACAGTTTCGGTCTGGAATTAACGGTGGAAAACATCGTCTGCAATACATACAAGCCGCTTACGCATATGAAAAGACTATGGGAATTATACCCCGATGATATAAAATTTACAATTGACACGAGGCAGGCGGAATTTCACAAATCGCTTACCGAAACCTGCGAAAGCTCGTTTTTATGGGATAATAACCTTGTTTCCCATCTGCATATCAACGATTACAGCGGAGGTTGTACGGACTGGTCAAGGTTGAAAATTGGAGTTCCCTTAAACAGCGGCGACGTTGATTTTGATTATTTCTTCTCATTTTTGAAGTCTGTGAATTTCAGCGGTTCCGTTACCCTTGAAAGAAGTGTTTTGTATGATGACGATAATTTAACTCTCAGTCTCAACAATTCACTTGAATTTATAAAAAACGGACTGAGCGAGTAATATCAAATTACTAATAATAAAAGAAACCTCCGGCGAGGATAAAAATTCATAGCTTTCCGCTTGACAAATCCATATAGTTGAGTATAATTAAACGGGGGATTAGGTTAGATGAATGAAGAGCTCATAATCGGAAACGGAACGATGTGGGCATCGTTCCCTACATCATATTCGAAGGAAAGGAACAAATCAATTATGGTAAAAAAAGAAATTAAAAAGGTTGTACTTGCTTATTCGGGAGGTCTTGATACTTCCATTATTATTCCGTGGTTAAAAGAAAACTATAATAACTGCGAGGTTATTGCCGTTTCAGGCGACGTAGGTCAGGGAACCGAGCTTGACGGGCTTGAGGAAAAGGCAATAAAAACCGGCGCCTCAAAGCTCTATATCGAGGATTTAAACAAGGAATTTGTTGAGGATTTCGTTTTCCCGACCATGAAAGCCGGGGCTGTTTACGAGGGCAAATACCTGCTCGGGACTTCCTTCGCGCGCCCTGTCATAGCAAAGAGGGTAGTTGAAATCGCTCTTGCCGAAGGCGCCGACGCAATCTGCCACGGCTGTACCGGAAAGGGCAACGACCAGGTTCGCTTTGAACTTACCATAAAGGCTTTCGCGCCTGAAATGGAGATTATTGCTCCCTGGCGCATATGGGATATTAAATCCCGCGATGAGGAAATTGACTATGCCGAAGCCCATAACGTACCCTTGAAAATAAACAGGGAGACAAACTATTCCAAGGACAAGAACCTATGGCATTTATCGCATGAGGGGCTTGACCTTGAAGACCCCGCCAACGAACCCCAGTATGATAAAGAAGGCTTTCTGGAGCTCGGCGTTTCGCCGTTTACGGCTCCCGACAAGGCGGTATATGTAAGCATTCAGTTTGAAAAGGGTATCCCAGTCGCTGTCGACGGCGTTAAAGGGGACGGCGTTTCCATCATAAAAAAACTAAATAAGCTTGGCGGAGAAAACGGTATAGGTCTGGTTGATATTGTCGAGAACCGTCTTGTGGGGATGAAATCACGCGGCGTTTATGAAACTCCGGGCGGGACTATCCTTTACCACGCCCATGAAGTTCTTGAATCCATATGCCTCGACAAAGCCACCCAGCGAATGAAGCAAAAGCTCGCCATTGATTTTGCCGACCTCGTTTATAACGGTCAGTGGTTTACGCCGGTAAGGGAAGCCCTTTCAGCTTTTGCTGACAAAACTCAGGAAAACTGTACGGGTGAAGTTAAACTGAAGCTGTACAAAGGCAATATCATAAACGCGGGCGTTACTTCTCCTTATACCCTCTACGACGAGGAAGTAGCGACCTTCGACGCCGACGATGTTTACGACCAGAACGACTCGGCAGGTTTCATTAATCTTTTCGGACTGCCCGTTAAGGTTAAGGCTATGCTTGATAAAAAGAGAGGGAATAATTAATATTTCAAAGGAATATACGATTTTAACTGTATATTTTAACCGGAATATATCATACTATTCCTGATTGTTAATTTTTAATTTTTAATTGTTAATCGGTACTACTAACAGGGAACGGAGTTTATTATGGCTGAAAAAATGTGGGCAGGCAGATTTTCAAAGCAGGCTGATGACAAAACCAATGATTTTAACTCGTCAATTTCCTTTGACTGCCGGATGTACAGACAGGATATAAAAGGTTCAATAGCCCATGCCGCTATGCTCGGCGAATGCGGTATTATCAGCAGGGATGAAAGTAAAAAAATAATTACAGGACTTGACTCAATCCTTGAGGACATTGATAACGGTACCCTTGCTTTTGACCCAGAAGCCGAGGATATTCATATGTTCATCGAACAGGAGCTGACATTGCGTCTCGGGGCTGCGGGCAAACGCCTTCATACCGCAAGAAGCCGGAACGACCAGGTCGCCCTCGACATCAGGATGTACCTTAAGGATGAAATAAATATCATCATACCTATGATTAAGGAGCTTATTATAACGCTTTGCGGTATATCCGAACAGAACCTTGATACCGTTATGTGCGGATATACACATTTACAGCGCGCTCAGCCGGTTACTTTTGCGCATCACCTGATGGCATATGCCCAAATGCTTCTGCGCGACACCGGCAGACTTCGGGATACATATAAACGAATGGATTTTATGCCTTTGGGAAGCGGAGCCCTTGCTTCCACTACCTATCCCATAGACAGGAAACTGGTTTGCGGACTGCTGGGATTTAATGACATCACCCGGAACAGCCTTGACGGAGTCTCCGACAGGGATTTCTGCATAGAATTCACATCGGCTCTTTCTGTTCTTATGATGCATTTATCACGTTTTGCGGAAGAAATTATTCTCTGGTGTTCATGGGAATTCAGATATATTGAGCTTGACGACGCTTTTGCTACCGGCTCATCCATTATGCCGCAGAAGAAAAACCCCGATATTGCTGAGCTCATACGCGGAAAAACAGGGCGGGTTTACGGTGATTTGAACACCCTGCTGACAATGATGAAGGGGCTTCCCCTCGCTTATAACAAGGATATGCAGGAAGATAAGGAAGCGGTTTTTGACGCTGCCGACACTGTTAAGCTTTGTATTTCCTCGCTTATACCTATGCTAAAAACAATGCGTATAAATAAGGATACAATGCGCCGGGCTGCCGCGAAAGGGTTCATAAACGCTACGGACTGCGCCGATTACCTTGTAAGGAAGGGGCTTCCCTTCCGCGACGCTTATAAAATTACGGGAATGCTTGTGGCAAAATGCATAGAGCTTGATACTGTTCTTGAAAAGCTTCCCCTTGACGTATACAGGGAGATGTCGGACGCCTTTGAAGAAGGAATATACGAAGCCATAAGTCTTGACGTCTGCGTAAATATGCGCATCGCTCCGGGCGGTCCCGCTCCGGAAGCCGTTAAATCACAGATAAAGTATGTCAGGGATGCAATTTAAATTATTCAGCAGACATTAAATAAAGGGGCTGTAACAAAAGTCTTTTATTACGTCAACTTGTACAGACAAACGATGAGCATTGATATTTAAAACGCTCTGAAATGGCTTTTAAAGTCAAATCAGGGTGTATTTTTGTGTACTTTTTTATAGCGGGATTTTTTCTATAGCCCTTTTCAATATAAACAAGTATTACTGTGAAAAAAAGAAAAAATAGAAAAAACAGTTGTAATTTTGGGAATTATATGTTACAATACAAATAATTAGTTTTAAGAAGGTAATCATAATGTTTGACAGGCTGTATGAAACGATTATCCGGGTAGCCGTAATGTTTATTGCGTTTCCAGTCCATGAATTCGCACATGCTTACACAGCTCACCTGCTTGGCGACGATACGGCAAAAAAACAGGGTAGGCTGACCCTGAACCCTATAAAGCATATGAATTTATTCGGAACGGTACTGATGGTTTTCGTCGGAGTGGGCTGGGCGAAGCCTGTTCCTGTTAATCCCAATAATTTTAAGAACCGTAAAGCCGGTATGGCGGTCACATCCTTTGCCGGGCCTGTATCCAACCTTATCCTTGCCTATCTTTCGGTTATAATCTGGCGGGTATTGTTTTTTTACGATTTCTTCGGCAGCGATTTTGTAAGAATGATTTTTGAAGTCGGCATAATTCTTAATATAGGGCTCGCTGTGTTTAATATGCTGCCTGTTCCGCCGCTTGACGGTTCAAGGCTGATAACGCTTGTTTTTCCAGATAAAATTTATTTTAAGGTAATGAAGTATGAAAGATATATTTTTTTTGCTTTAATAATTGTAGTATATTCGGGGATGCTGGACGGTATTTTGTTGTATCTTCGTGAAAATGTATTGATTTTCATGATGAATATATCCGGCTGGGTTGATTTTTTATTCCGGTAATTTTATTAATTAACAAGGAAAGGTTAAATATTCAGGAGTATTTCCTGATTTTATAAATCCTGAAAGGATGGTCATCATTTGAAATTATCCTTTAAGCTTGAAGTTTTCGAAGGTCCGCTTGACCTGCTCCTGCACCTTATTTCAAAGCATAAGCTTAATATTAACGACATACCTATAGTAATTCTGTTAGAGCAGTATCTTGATTATATAAACGGCATGGCTGAACTAAATATGTCCGTTACAGGAGAATTTCTGGAAATGGCTTCAAGGCTCGTTTATATAAAGGCTTTGTCTCTCCTGCCTTCACAAAACGAAGCGGAGGCTTTAAGGAAAGAGCTTCAGGGTCAGCTCATCGAGCTGGATTTATGCAGAAGAATAGCCGGAATGATGAAAAACCGGTATATCGGAGATAAAGTAACCGTCAGAAGACAGGAAAATATTAATTTTGACAATACATATTCGGTTATTCACGATAAGGAGGTTCTGTTTGAGGCATATATGGCTGTAAAAAACCGTATTAAAATTTCAAACGAGCCTGTAAAAAAAGAAGCTTTTAATACAATTATCGCTAAAAGGATAATTTCAGTTTCCGACAGGATTTATTATGTGCTGGACAGGATTTATAAAAACGGCTGGTGCATGACGGACAAGCTGTTTAAAGGTATTAATGACAGACAAGAAAGAACGGCGACTTTTCTTGCCGTTCTTGAGCTGATTAAATCGGGAAGAATTCTTTTGAACGATGACAACACTGTCATATACCTTAATAAGGATTATAAAAAACTTAAGAATGACGGGGAAATAACCGATAATTATTATGATACGGATAATACCGCCACATTAACCGGATAATTTATGTATTATTCCGACGTGAGCTGTTTAAATGTTTATATGTTATATGACGATAACAGAAATACGTTATAAATTATTAGTAAAAAGAAAGGTTTTTAGTTGTGCAAATGAAAATAAACAAACAGCTTGCGGTTGTTGAAGCGGTATTGTTTGCAAGCGGAGAACCTGTTGAAGCCGGACGGCTTGCCGCGGCTTCGGAAATTGAAGATATTAATGCACTGACCGAGGTTATAAATCTCCTGAGGGACAGATATGAGGAAAATGAAAGCGCCCTTAAAATACTTAAGCTGGGGGACGCTTATCAACTGGCAGCTTCGGAGGAGTATTACGGTTACATCCGTTCGGCTCTGGAGAATAAAAAATCCGTTCCTCTTTCATCGGCGGCTGCGGAAGTTCTTACAATCGTCGCATATAATCAGCCTGTTACAAAAGGGTTTATCGAGAATGTAAGGGGAGTTGACAGTTCGGGTATTGTCAATTCGCTTGTTGAGAAGAATTTACTGGAGGAAGCGGGCAGGCTTCGTGTTGTGGGGAATCCGATTTCATATAAAACGACGGCTGTATTTTTAAGATGCTTCGGTCTTTCATCGCTTGACGACCTGCCCAGGCTGCCCGGTCCGGACGGTCAGGTAAGTTTCGATGAAATTACGGTATAAAGCTGTTATTTAGTACCGGCGATAAATAATACGTTATTATAGGAGGTTTATAATGAGCGCTTTATTTATCATATTCGGGCTGATATTTATTATAATATTTCTTTTAAGCTTCAATCTTCGTATTTTAATAAAAATCTATGACGGCGGATTTGATTTAAGTGTTAAATATCTGTTTTTTAAGCTCTATCCCTTAAAGGAAAAAAAAGTAAAGTCTAAGCGAAAACAAAAATCCGCAGAAAATAATGAGAATGATAAAAAGGATGACATAACGGATGAAGAAGCAGTTGATGATAAACAATTATCGGATGTCAGTGATTTAAACGAAGAAGATAAAAAGCTTCTGAGCGGTGAAGAGTATACTGTCGATAAAGAAAAATTAACCGCTAAAATAAATAAATTTGTCAGAATTGCCGGACAAATCAAAACAATCCTGGAAGGTTCAGGAAAGGGCTTAAGGAAGGTAATTTCCTCTGTCCGGATTGACGACCTGGTTCTGGATTTTGTTATCCGTTCCGGCGACGCATATAATACGGCTATGACATACGGTAAGGTAAGCGCCGTTACTTATAATTCAATATCTTTGGTAAGGCTTTTTCTGCCGATAACGGTAAAAAGCGTTGATGTTCTTTGTGATTTTAACGGTACTGAAAGTAAATACGACGGTGAATGTAAAATAATAATGCGTCTTCTGACTCTATTTCATGCAGGTTTATATATTTTGTGGGCTTTTATTAAAAACTGGCGTGATGTAAAGGATTTATTTTCGCAGTTAAAAGAATCAAAAACGTAATTATAATATATTTTTATATGATAATATATTACTGAATAAGAATTTGAAAGGTTGGTTTATTATTATGGAAACGAAAGTCAATGATTTGGTTCAGTCTGCAATAAATAAAATAAAGGAGCTTTCAGACGCCGATACTGTTATCGGAAAGCCGATAAAGGCAGACGGTAAGGTTACCGTTATACCGATTTCAAAGGTTTCCTACGGATTTGCGGCGGGANNGGAATTGTTCGGCGGAGCAAGCGGCGGAGGCGTAACGATTCAGCCCCTCGCATTTCTTGTTATTAATGACGGGGATGTCCAGTTAATGCATATGAATCTGGATACGTCAACGACAGCCGGTATTATAAATATAGTGCCTGAGCTGTTCAATAAAATTACATCGGCTTTTTCAAAGAAAAAGGAAAAAGACTCCGGTGACGGAACAGAACCTGCTGATTCAGGCAAAAACCATAACGAAGATATATCCGGTCAATTAGGCGATACATCCGATTTTGATTTTTGATTTAATAAAACGGTAATTAATACCGTAAAATAATGTTCTTTTCCTCTATATTTTACAGCCATTCTGCATAAACTAGTCATGAGCCTTTGAAAGGAAATATTTTTCTAAACGGCTTTTAATTGGGATTATAAGAATAAGCCTGAAGGAAAATCTTTCAGGCAGGGTTTTTGTCCGTTCAGGATAAACATCCGG
>DBCY01000082.1 GCA_002293295.1 Ruminococcus sp. UBA946
CGTTTGACGGTTGTCGGACGCTGAATTTTTTTACTTGAAAATAGGCGAAAACCCAATAATAAACCAATAATTTTATAAAAATCAATAAAAGAGCAGGTATTTCAAGATAAATACCCGCTCATTTTTTATGCTTTTTTTCGAAGAAATACATCGGCTATGCACTCGGCTGAACGTTCATCAGCTTCTTTAATGATATGACTGTACATATCGCTTGTGGTACTTGGTTTAGCGTGTCCTAGTCTTCCGGCTATGCTTATACTGTCAACGCCGTTAAAATACAAAATTGAAGCCATTGTATGACGGAATGCGTGAGGATTAATATGCGGTAAACTGAGCTTCTTTGAAAACCTGCCGCACCATCCTGTCACGGTATCGGGGTTAATCGGGTACCCTACCTTGCCGTTATCCTCTTGAACAAATAAATAATCACTTTTAACCTTATTTTTTACACCGCTCTTATCAGTTATTTCAATGAAAGCATTCCATGATGTTCCGTATTTTGCTCTGAGGTCAAGCCAATATGTACGGTATTGTTTTAAAAGCTCCATTGTTTCAGCGGGAAGCTTGATAAAACGGTTTGATGTCCTTGTTTTAGGGTCATTCTCATATAATCCGTAGTCCTTTTCATNNGTTATTAAAAATATGTATTTGATTGTTTTTCCAGTCTACCGCACTCCATTTCAATCCGCAAATTTCACCGCGCCGACCGCCTGTAATTAAGAGCAGGTGTATCAGGGTTTTCCATTTGATGTTGACCTGCTCCAGGGCGTTACGTATCTGTTCAACTTCTTCAGGCTGAAAATAATTAGGCTGTGTTTTATCCGTTTTGGGCGGCGTGGCTTTTCTTGCGGGGTTGTAGGGTATAAGCATTTCCTTTTCAGCTTGCGTGAGTATTACCGATATAAGCCTGTGATGTTCCTGTACGGTTTTAGTTGAAAGCGGCGTATCGTCAACGGTAATAATGAACAGGGATTTTAAAGGCATATTCAGGGCGGCGGCTATCTTTTCGGCGTTCTGAAAGAGAATAGGCAACTTTTTATAGCAGCTTGTCATAGTCTGAACAGAAACGCCCGCCGACTTGGCAACGCCGTCTTTTGTAAATCCGCTTTCTTTTAGCACCTGTTTTAAATCAACCTTGCATTCAGCTTTTTTGTTATTCTCCCTTATACCCTTTTGGGAGAGCTGCTCATATAAAACGTTAAGGTGCTGGGGTCGCACATCGGCAAGCCTGATATGTCCGATTCCGGCGTTTATTCTCTTTATAAGCTCACGGTATCGTGTTATGACTGAGTGCTTAACGCCGGAACGCTCTTTTAGGGCGATGACATATTCGGCATATTTTTCAAACGTCTGCTTGCCGTCCCCGGCAATTCCAAGCCTGCATTGTTCCTCAAACTGCACCTCTTGCCGCCTGAGCTCCTTTTCTATCTGTTTAGCGGTCATATTGGGAGCGGGTTTATAAGTAGCGGTGTAGGGCTTTAACTGCTTTCCGTTGCTGTCATAGCCTTTATGTACCCTTATTTCATAGGATATTATATCACCGTCTTTATTCTTCCGGGGGCGTATGCTAGCCATTGAGCGGGTCACTCCTTATCATCATCAAATTTTACTAAAACAATATCCGTATCTTCATTATTTTTATAACGGTTATATAAGTTATCAGCAATTTTTTTTATTATTTCATCTGATGGTATCTTCACAATATTTTCAAAGTATTGCGTTAATGATTTACTTACAAGAAAAGCACAACAACTAATTCTACCTGTTATTTCACTTTTAACCATTTCTATGAAACTTTCTTTTTCTAAATCACTAAAAACGAAATGCTTTTTAGGATAGGTTATTATATTACCTTTATTAAAAATTGGGAAACCTTTTAAATCAGCATTAAGGACATTATTTCTAAAATCATCAACATCATTTATTTCTGAACACTTTACAGCAATATCTAAACTGTTAGATATGTCAAATAGGATATTGCTTTCAGCCATATCATTAATACGCTTTTGGCAATGTTTTTCTGAGTTTAATAAGCCTATTGTATTTTCTGATAATCCCGTATAATCACATATTTCTTTTATTTTAGGTTCTGTAGAGGGAGTAGGAGACAAGCAAAGTATGAAGTCGGTTGTTGTCCTGAATATATCTGCAAGTTTCAAAAGAATATCAATATTTAAAATACGCTTACCATTTTCATACATATTTAACAATTCTCTTTTAATCATGAGAATTTCTGCAAGTTTTTCTTGTGTTAACCCTTCGTTACGTCGCAAATATTCAATTCTTCCCCCTATTGTGTCTGGAATTATGCCCATTTTTTCAATTTTTCTCATTAATCTATCCCCCTATAATTGTGTGTTTAATTTGTTACATTATAATAATTCGTAACAATACCTCTTGACGTATTCTTAAAACTATGATATAGTTACATTACCGGAATAAGTAACACAACCACTCAACACATTTTAACACATTAATAGTGACTTGTCAACCACCACTAACAAATTATTTATTTAAGGAGGATTATTATGCAGACACTGACACCAAATGCAGAAATCAAAAGGGAAATGAGGGGTCTTTTAGTTCCCGCGTGGGCTATCGCCGCCGAAATCGGAGTGCATGAAAATACGGTATTGCGCCGGTTGCGGACAGAATTATCAGAGAATGACACAAAAAAATATATGGAAATCATTCACCGGATTGCCGAAAACAGAGCTGCGGTGTAAAATGAACGCAAAAATAACGCCCTGTAACTAGCACTTACAGGACGTTGAAAGCAACCGCACACCCAATATATAACGCTTGCCTATGCTTTTATTATAACACATTAGAGCAGGTTTGACAAGCGTGGAACGGAGTATTTTATGAATAATTATCAAATTCCCCGCATGGCAACCATTGACAAAGCCGCCGAAATTACGGGATTACCCAAGCACCTTATACGCACAAAGGCAAAATCCGGCGAAATAGTCGCTGTTAATGCCGGGAAAAAGTATCTTATAAACATTGATAAGCTTATCGAATACCTGAATACAAGCACCATAGACACCCGGGACGAACATACTGAACCTGCTCAATGCCGTATTACGCCTGTTTCAGTACGTTTGTAAAGGGGGTGAACGGTATGCAGAAAAGAATAATACATATGTTTCACCCTCTGACACTGACATATAACGAGCTGAAAACGGCAAAGAGCGCGCTTGCCTTAGCAATTAACGCCAGGTACACCGCGCTTGAACGCGAGAAAAAGCCCGATTATATAATACAGCTTAAAAAGGATTTTTACGCGGTAAAACGCGCCTTAAAAAAGGTTGACAGTTACATTTCAGAGGAACGCGCGGACAAATACAGCCTTAAATTATCATGCCTGGAATGCGAACAGCTTTTATATGGTCTTTTTCTGTTCAAAGAGGTGTATTCAAAAAAATTATGCGTTCCGGCAAACAGCATTATAGACACAATTAACTGGGTTTGTGTCTTTGCATAGCCAGGCGGTGACGATATGGCAGTATGCAGAAAGAAAACACGTTCCGGCGCGGTGTATGAGGTTGAATTTTATCCCGTTCCGGACGGCATTAAGAATGCACGTCACAGCGAACCCATACCCGAAAATATCAGAACACCCGAACAGAAGGAAGAATATAACCGCCACCAGTCTGAAAAGCGGTTTGTACGCTCTGTAAACACTACCTTTACATCTGAATCGTTTTACGATACCCTAACGTATGATGACGAGCATTACCCTGACAGTTATTATAAAGCTGAAAAGGAGCTTGAAAAGTATATCCGGCGGCTTCGGTACTGCAACCCTAACGCGCGGATTGTAGCCGTTACGGGTTACGGCAGTATATCGGGGCGGCTTCATCACCATTTAATCATTGACGGCGCGAATGACAAGGACATATTAAGGCTGTGGACTAACGGCAAGGTAGCAAAACATGAGAACCTTCGGGAGCATAATTATTATAACGGCGTTGATTACGGCGAGGACTTTACTGCCCTTGCCTGTTACCTTCACCGGCATACGCCCGCCGGACACCGGGGAAAACGGTGGAAGCAGACTAAAAGCATAATAAAACCCGTACAGGATACCGCCATTGCAAAGAGGGTAAACAGTGAGAAGAACCCGCCGGAAGCTCCAGAAGGCTTTGTACTGGTTGAAGTACGCAAGTGTGAATATTATGCGAGCGGGTATATTTATTTTAAGTATGTCCGAGAGGTACGGGGCAAGTTGAGCATTCAGCCGGATTTCAGCCGAGCAGGTCTGACCGTCGGCGGTCTGACGGTTCCGGCATATACACCGAGCGGGTAGCTTTTAAAAATTGAATATTGTGCCGCTTTTAACGACTTGAATTTATGGCGCGTTTTACGACGAAATTATATAATTATAATATTAATTCCATATATTTAGAATAGGTTTCAAAATACTGATAAATAAGTATTTTTTTATATAAAACACATAATAATCGAGCGTATTATTATATACATTA
>DBCY01000040.1 GCA_002293295.1 Ruminococcus sp. UBA946
TCGGGCTCATAACCCGAAGGTCAGAGGTTCAAATCCTCTCTCCGCAACCATAGGAAACCTCGTAAACAAAAGCGTTTGCGGGGTTTTTACTTTTTCTGTATACATATAAAACTGCCTTTGTTTTCTACACTTTTCTACAGAAAGTCTTTCAAATAATATGCGGATATGCCGTTAAATACAGGGTTTGCGTGGTCAAATATCAAAAATCCCGCTCTCTTTTTCTTTGAGCGGGATTTTTTCCTTCAATTAGGGGGTTGTTTTGTTATAGCCCCTGGTTCAGTTCCAAATAAAATTTATATTTCGAAACCCTTGTTTAAAAAGACGTATAATATTTTTAATCATTTGTACAAAATGCAGATTTTCTTATGAGCAAGTTACATTTTCACTGTTTTTTGTCCTAAGTAGAAGAGGGTATTTTAAACCGCTCATTATTTTGAACTGAATAAAATTTAAATTTAAACCGATTCATCCGTTACTAATTAAACGCTATAAAACATTTACCGCCCTGATTTGCTTGTACCCCGGCAAAACCTCGTTTATACCGGCAATAATTGAATTTACATCGGCATAAAGGCTGTTAAGAGTAATATCCGCCATAATTTTCCCTTCGTGTTCATAAACAAACGCGGTTTTTATACTTCCGTTTTCCAGCAACAGTATTTCAAGTTCTTCCGGATAAACGCTTCTGGCGTTTGATAGCTTTATCAGGCGCTTTTTTCGTCCTGTTAAGTATAATTCCCCGTCCTTTCCGATATGACCGATATCACCGGTGTGAAAATACCCGTCTCCGCCGAAAGCTTCGGCGGTTTTTTCTCTGTTATTATAATATCCCAGCGCGATGTTATCACCTTTTACAAGTATTTCACCGTCGCCGTTTTCATCCGTGTTTATAAATTTAATCGAAATTTCCTCAAAGACCGTTCCAACGGAACTAATGCCCGTATTACCGGGGAATTCCATGGAAAGAGATGATGAGGTTTCAGAAAGAGCGTATGCTTCAATAAGGGGCAGTCCCAGAGATTTATATATTTTCCTGATATCGGGGCTGCTTTTAGCACCCGCGCTGAAAAGATATTTTATATTTTTCCCGAAAGCATACTTTATGTTTTCACCGAGCATAGCGTATGCCCTTTCGTAAATAAGAGGAACGGCGCAGAAGACGGTTGGGTCAGTCATTGCAAGCTCTTCAAATATTTTACCGGGGTCAGAGCATAAATAAAGAGCAGACCCGAAGTGAAGGCTTGCTAGTAGGTTATATATACCGCCGTATGTGTGGCTTAGCGGAAGGAATAAATATGCGGAATCATTTTCGTCAAATCCGGTTCTGCGGTGAAGCCCGTCAAAGCCCGAAAACATGTTTTTTTCAGACAGCATAACTGCTTTGGATTTTGATGTTGTTCCGGAAGTAAAAAATATTTTGCGCATTTCGCCGGAACGTCTTTTAAAGGATTCACATTTTCCCGATTTCCGGTCTGATATCTCCTTACCACGTTTTATAAGGGCGGGCAAATCATCCTGAATTGATATGTATTCAATGTTGAATTCTTTCTTCAAAGCGTTTATCACGTCAGTTTTTGTGTTTGAGTAAATAACGCAGGAAACGTCTGAAATTTTAATAACATTACGCAGATCGTTTTCTTTCCAGTCGGCATTTGCAGCTACGGTCACCCCGACAATACCCGTCACCGCAAAATCCGCAATACACCATTCATAAGAATTTTCGGCATACAGAAGTATAAGCTTGTCTTTAAACCCCGCCTCGGTTAAGGCTTCGGCAAGGTACCATGTATCCGTTACGGCTTCGGCAAATGTTTTAGGAATAAATCCTTGTTTTGTTCTTGTATAAATATAATTCCTGTCTCCCCAATTTTCATATGCCGTTTTTAAAGCGCTTTGAATTGAATATGAATTTTCCATATATCTTATAATTCCTTTTCATATAAAACGTATTCATTTTGCCTTATAATATGTTTTTCAGCGTATTTTTCCGTGACCTTACCCTTTGCGATAAGCGCCCCGATACAGTTTGACCTTCTCAGGTACATATTTTGTATTATCTTATGCGTAAAAGCTTTTCCCAGACCTCTGTGTTCTTTCAGAACGCCCATGTAGAGGCTCACATAAGTGTTGCATCTTATTCTTTTCAGAAGTATTTTAAATTTGTTCAGTAAAGTCATTTCCTTGAAAAGCAGGTTGCCGTAATCTGGCAGAACGATTGAAAATCCGACGGGCTTTGGCCCTAAGTATGCTATTTTTAAAAGATTGTAATCCAGAATATATCTATAATCCTTGAAAATTTCCCCGAAATCTTCCCTTGTAATATCGCTGTAAGTCGCAAAATCACTGTATGTTTCGCTTATCAGTCCATAAATAATGCCAACTGTTTCGTCAAAGTCCTTTTTCCTTGTCCCCACAATTTTATATTTGTTTTTAACTGCGTTTTCTAGGCGGTTTTCATACATATTCCTTTCTTTTAAAAAAAGCGGGGGTACAGGATAAATATTTGAAGCCCATTTCCCGGTAATTCCAAAGCCGTTATCCTCAAAAAACTTTTTGTAATATTCTTTGTTGTAAGGCTCGCCGGTATATGGCGGGTTGCCGAAGCCATCCGTTTTAAGCCTGTATTTAATCCAGAAGCTGCAGTCAAGGGGACCCGATATTTTTTTTACTCCTTCAGTTCCGGCATATTCTTCCGCTTTTTCAAATAAAAGCTTTGCGCAGCCTCCGTCGTCAATACACTCAAAAAAACCTATGTATGCCGTATCGGAATTATGGTAAACGGTTACAACGCATCTGGCGCAGGGACGCTCGGATTTATCGTAAACCAGTATCTTATACAGCTTGAAGTATTTGTTCAGAACATGGTCGCCGCTTATGATTTTACTTTCCTCGGAAAGGTTTTGGGTAATTTCCTTTTTTGAATAAAGAAGCGAGGGCAGAAGCAGGAAATCTTCTTTATATTTATCCTCATAATCAAACAATACCGCCCTAAACATGGTAAATTTCTCCCGTATGCATATCCATTGTGATAATATCTCCGTCCTTAATGACCTCCGTCGCATTTTTCACGACAAGGATACATGGCAGTCCGTATTCCCTTGAAACAACGGCTGCATGGGAAAGCATCCCTCCAGTTTCGGTAATAACGCCTCCAAGCTTACTGAATACCGCCGTCCATGCCGGGTCGGTGCATTTCGTTACGAGAATATCTCCTTTCATAAGCCTTCCGGCGTCATGAATATCCTTTATAACCCTGGCTGTCGCCGTGATGGTTTCGCCGCTGCAAGCAACGCCCTTTAATATTTTTTCACCGTCTTTACGGATTTTTCTTGCCGTATGGCGCCTGCCGAGTTCACCGGGATTTGTAAAATTCAAAAATGAGTTATAATATGATTTATTCATTAAAGCTTTTTTCCTTAAGTCAGCCTTTTTTTCAATATCATTTACCGACAGAAAGAAAATTTCGCCGTAATTTTCCAGAAGTCCGTCCTCAGCCCATGCTTTGCCGAGGGCTAAAGTCAGTTTACGGATAATGTAGTATGATTTTGTGGAGGCATCCCTGAACTCTTCCCTGAGCCATAAAAACCTGCGAAGCCTGAAAACATCCTTATGAATCTTTTCAGGTATTTCAGTTAGCGTTTCACGGTATTTTTCTTCCTGCTTTTTGCCTAGCTCTATAGGATTCCGGCTGCCGTCCGCTTCGGTGAAATCCGCTATGGACTTTTTAACCACATCCGGGGTTTCATCCCAGTTCGGAAAGGAAATATCAAGCTCATGCTGCGAATGGTGTTTATATTTTTCAATAAAAGCTTCGAAATCCTTTTCATTATAACCGTTTCTGCCCATATCCCACATTTCATACACGGGGCGCATATGCGACAGGTCCGAAAGCCCCGTCATTAAATTCATTATTTTGTTTGCGGAGAGGTATTTTTTTATTTTATCCTTAAATAAAGTAGATAAAATTATATTGCAGAAAATGTAGCTGAAATAAGTATATTCAGATAAATAATAATTGTTTTTTACAAAATCAATCCATATTTTATGAAGCTCGTCTGCTGTTTTTCCGTTAAGCTTGGCTTTTTCCGCTTCTTTAAAGCTTTCAAGTATTTTGTCAAGGCTTTTCCGGGCGTTCCCCTCCATTCTTTTAATATATCCGTTTATGGCAAGCAGCGAGGTTATCCCGCTTAAAATGCTTTTAATGTTTGTTCCGGTAACTTCACCGTCGCCCTCATATGCCGGGACAATCCCCATATCCTCGTCAATTTCCCGCTCGACATATCCCGGAAGCTTTGCAAAGCACTCCTTTTCAATGGTAAGGTTCCAGTACGGGCGGGCAAAATAAGTTTCGTAAATTGACTTACCGTAGTTTTTATCAAGCAGCTTAATTGTTTTCAAAGAACCCAGGAACGACGCATTGAAAACAAGCCCGTATAATGAACCCATGAGGGTTTTGCAGGCAGCAGCCGAAACGCCTCCGTCTCGGAAGTCGGCAGTGGTCCATTCGTCCGGTATATTCCTGTAATTTATAACCGTTACAGGTCTGCTCTGAAGGATATAAATCTCATTGTTTTTAAAAGCCCATTCGACATCTACGGGGAATCCGTAAAAAATCTGGATTTCCAGCACTTTTAAAGCAAGGCTTCTGACTTCGTCGTATGAAAGAGTATCTCCGCTATAAACGGTTGTTTTTTCAGCATACCAATTATACGAATAACTGTCGGGGGTAACATGGCCGCTTACAAGCTGTTCCCCAAGACCCTTTACCGCTTCGATTAATATTTCTTTATCATTTCCGTTTATGCTGTCAACGGAAAAAGCTACTCCCGCTTTATCGCTGTTTACCATTTCCTGCACGATAACGGCTATTTTACAGTCATTAAAATCAATATTACTGCGTTCGCAGTATGCCGCAACCCGTTCGTTATAAAGCGAACCCGCGCATTTTCTTATAGCGGAGCTAAGGTTTTCGGCGCCGCTGACATTTAAAAATGTATCATATTGCCCCGCGAAGGAAGAATCGGCTAAATCCTCGCTGGTGCCGCTGCTGCGGACAGCGTATGAAACGCCGCTTTTTAAATAACTGCCAAGCTCTTCCTCACTGAAAGAAAAAGCCTCGTCCGAAGTTATGACAAATCCGTCGGGAACATTAAAGCCGCCTTCGCGCAAACGGATTAAGCTTTCGGCTTTCATCCCGATAAGGGGTTTCCTGTTTTTAATACTTTGCAGTTCATTAAAACTGTACATTATTTTAAATCAGCCTTTCTGATTCCTTAATTTCAGATAAAACAGCAGTACATTGAAAAAATAATGCGTTGCGGTAGCAATTACGAAAATCCCCGCCGCCTCGCGCCACGTCAGGCGGTAAATAAGCGGCATAAAAACAATAACGCCGATAACGCTGTCCGCCTGATCAAAAAATGTCTGCACAAAACCGCCGTTTTTGCCTGACTGTAATCCGAGCCTTCGCTTGATAAAGCTGTTCGGAAGTTCAAAAAGTACGTATGCAAACCCAAGAAGCGCGCCGTGAAAAAAATTTCCCATTATTATAAATGCAAAAAGTGCCGTGAATACGATCATTCCGAAAAAACCTTTCCAGGTTTTATTGCCTCCGAAAATCCTTTTGCCGTCCTTCAGCGTTTTTTTGCAGTCCATAGGGATTTTTAAAGATTTTAACACAGGCAGCCTTACAAATACCATATTTATAACCGCGCCGATTATCACCGGAGAAATCAAGTAATATATATGCCCTGTGAACTTAATCAGATTCAACAATTTCAACCCTCCCCGTTTTTCCGTTTATCCTTAATGTATCGCCTGTTTTAATAACAGAAGCCGCGCTGTCAACGGCGACAACCGCAGGTATGTTAAGTTCGCGTGAAATAATAGCGGTATGGGACAGAAGCGAGCCTTTCTCGGCGACAATCCCGCTTGCCGCCGCCAGTAAAAATACCCACCCGGGGTCTGTTGTTTTGGTGACGATTATTTTCCCCTTAACGTCAGCTTTTTCATCGGGTGCTTCAAGGACGACCGCTTTTGCCGTGACAATGCCGTCCGACGTGCCGGTACCGTCAAAACCGTCCTTCCAGAGCTCAGCCGTTTTAATGTCTGCAGGCGGCAGCCCGTCTTCTAAATCATTTCCCCTGAACATCAGCCTTGAGTGGGCAGGGAGATTTTCATAACCTGCATACAGCCGCTTGCGCTCCGTAATTTTTGGTTTGAACGCCGAATAATCGCAGCAGCTGATTTCATCAATACTCAGATAAAATATATCTTCAGCTTTCGAAATAATATTTTCACCTGAAAAAAGTTCGCCGATACGTAAAAATATGCGGCGCACCATACCGTAAATTCTGCTTCGGTTAAGCCTTGAAATTTCACGGTTCATTATACCTGTTCTTGCCCTTTTGGCGGCAAAACCGTATTTACTGCCGTTTTCCGCCTGTCTGTCCAAATTCTTTTTCATGCAGTCAAGTTTAGCCTTATCGCTTGAATAATCTCTTATCCTGCTTTCCAGGAGCGTCGGGTTTTCGCGGTACGTCACGGTTTCCAGCTTTAGTTCCCCGGGGCAGCGGTCGCCGTAAAGTTCAATGTATTCCCGTACTTCAGGCTCGGATAGGATATCCCCGCAATCTCCGTATTTTTCTGACAGATAAAGCAGTGTTCTTATAGGCTTTAAGCTTTCAAGCGAAGACATCCCCGAAATAAACTCCGTAATATCAGCACCTTTTTTCTTAAGCCTCTTCTTTAACAGACCCGTCCAGATAAAGGCGTACATGTCATTTGTAAGCGTGACGAACCACTTGTTCAGAACGCGCTTTTCGATTTCATGAAAAAGCGTCAGAAGTTCGTTTACCGTCAGGCTTTCACTGTAAACGCCGTTAAAATATTCCCTGACGCCTAAAAAATCTTCCTCAAGCCTTTTCATGTCCCGGGGGGATGAAAACCAGCTTTTTATCAGGTTTGAATGAAGCTTCAATTTTTGAAATACAGTAAATTTGTGCTGCCGGCCTAAATATACGTCGGTGTTCAAAACACCCATCATATCCTGCCAGACCGGGGTTATACGCTTTGAAAAGGGCAAAAAATCAATGATTGAATACCAGTTGTTTATGCAGTAATAAACCCGACCGTTATAGCTTTTTATCATATTGTCAAAAATGTTTTCAAATTTTGAAAGTATTGCGTCATTTTTAAGGTTTGCTCCTATAACTCCTTTAAATACCCCGCCGTATGCTGTTTTTATGAACGAAAAAGTAAGGGGGAGCGTAATGCCGGGGTAGCTTTCCGCAATGTTACTGCTATCCAGCACCGTATATTTTATTCCGCTCATGCAAACACCCTCGTTAAAATTATAACCGCCGAAATAACTACGACGGGAACCTCGGTTATGAATTCATAAATTTCAACCCTGCTGACGAGAGAATATTTTTTTGGATTTTCTATAAATTTCACGCATGAATACAGAAGCCATAAGTACGCTCCGGCAACCATGACAACCCCCGGACTCCATAATTTCCACATAAGAAGCCCGCTTGTAAGAACATCCAAAAACATGATAATTAAAATAAAACCCGTTACTTTTTTTACTCCGAAAAGCTTGGAGTAGGTAGTGTATTTTGTTTCATCTTCGGGAGCCCTTGTTTTCCTTGATATCTCCCAAAGAAGCCCGGGCCAGTACAGGGTGAATGCAATCAGCACGGTATCGAATGAAAATACCGGTAAGCCATATTTAATGCAAGCGAAAGAAATTATGTATATGTTGACAATAATCTGAACAGGATTATGCGTAACAAGAGCCAGCGGTAAATTTTTCTGGATTTTCGAGCGAGCGAAAAACCATACCGACATTAACACTCCATAAACCATCAGAACGGCATAATAAATAAGGTTGTTCATAAAAATGATATTAAGGGAAACAGAAATAACATTTGCGGTTATAAGAAGCGCCAGCAGGTCGGATTTTTTTACCCTGCCCGAGGGCAGAGGTCTTTCCGGAAAAAGTTCCATATCGGTTTTGTAATCCTTGAAATCATCCGCTATGCGAAGGCTCAGCAAAAAAACAAAGACGGTTGCCGCACCGGTTATTTCCTCCGAACCGATATTAAATCCGGATACCCCTGCGATAAGGATAACCAGGAAATACACCTCAAAAAACAAAACAGCGCTGACTGCAGCCGCTTTTACCGGAGGATGCATTTCCTTAAGGTATAAACACAGTCTCTTAGTCACGTCTGACACCAATCCTTTCACCGTATCCTACCTTAGTTTCTATACCTTCCGATGAATACTGAAGTATATCCGGGTCAATATCGGCAGCGCCTTTTTTCAGTAATAAAACGATACTGGAACCGCCAAACTCAAAGTACCCTTTTTCCTGCGCCTTTAGAAAGCTGTTATCTTTATGCGTTTGTACTATTCTTCCCACAAGCATGGCTCCGATTTCAGCAAAAACAACATCACCGAAATTCTGCGTGCAAAGCCCGTAAATTCTCCGATAATTTGAAGTTAAAGTGAATTTACCGGTCGCCACGGTATTAACTGAATCAAGATACCCTCGTATCTTTTTATCATATTTTATAAATCCGTCGTCAATAAAACAAAATCTATGGTAATCATAAACCCTCAGCCTGATAATCAAAGCTGTTCCGCCTTCATATAAAGCGGCGGACTGCTTGTCCCTTAAAAGGCTTGAAAGTGAGTAATCCCTGCCCTTCAAACTAAAAACAGTGTCATTTTCTATGACAGAACAAAGAACCAGCCCGTCCGCCGGTGATATAAGAATATTCTTCGCACTCTCAGTCATCCTTTTTTCTTTCCTTATGATGAAATCATTAAAGCTCCGGTATCCCGAGCAGGAGACATTCATATCATAATCGGAAACAAGCTTCCGGATTTTCTTTTGTGAAGCTTTTCTTCTCTGGAATAACCCATATATCATACTTACGGCAGGGAGCCGCAATACTGCTGTAAGTACCCCGCCTAAAGCTGTGTTATACAAAAAATCCATTGTTTTGCTTTCATATACCTTTTCTTCCGAAACCGTCCCTTCACTTCTGTTATAAATCATAGCAATATCCACAATACTATAAGAATAACGGCTGTCAGGGGAAATAAAACATACCAGATTCCTTCAGGTTTGGGGATTTTTATTTTCAGGATATACAAAAGCCCCGTCACCGCAAATACAGTTAATGTGGCAGCACTTGAGTCAAACAACAGAACAACAGGTAAAATCAGGGCAACATATGTAACCGGAAGTCCCGTATAATAATTCAGGGGTTTATCCGGTTCCGCCGTACTGTTAAAATGTGAAAGCCTTATCACCCCGCATAAAATATAAAAAGCGCATATAAGAAGCCCGTACCAAACGGCGCTTATCTGGGAATAAACGATTATTGAGGGGACGGCGCAGAAGCTGACTGCATCGGTTATGGTATCAAGTTCCTTTCCGAATAATTTTTCAGTGTCTGTTCTTTCTGTTTTCCTAGCAATAAAACCGTCAAACAAATCGCATAATCCGGCAACAATTAAAAATATGGCAGATATTTTCAAATTACCTCTTAAAGCAAAATATCCGCTTGACACAGCGGACAATAATCCTGTTAAAGTTATAAAATTAGCTTTGTCGTAATATCCTATTAAAATTTTAGACATCAGAAACCTCCGGCATGGTCACAGTCTGTAAATAACCAGTAAAAACCAAGAGTTTTAATACATTCTGGTACTATATTATTATTTTACCATAACTATTAAAAAAAGTCAAGGTAATTTGCTAATAGTATCAGGGCATTTTCATTAATAATACCATTCTTGATTAAAAACATAGAATGGTTTTAATCCGGCAATGAAATTGCCGCTGTGCGATTTTCACACAGAAGAATGCATTAACGACATCCCATGCGGTAAAACCGCAGTTACAGCCTATCGTTTCAGCGATTTCAGCCTGACTTAACCCTTGCCAGTAATAAAGTCTGATGACCGTTCTGTATTTTGGTTTCAGGCTAAGCAGAACTTTCCTGAGCTTCGCGTTTTTCACCATTCCGAAATCGTCATCCGATATGGCTTCGTCAGCTTGAGCTTGAGGAAATAATCGCTCTGGGGATTGACATTACCGACCCCGATAACCAGTATATTTTTGAGTATACATATGAAGTTGAAGCCAATGGAAATTCCGATGGAAATATCAATGAAATAAAATTTGTCAGCAATACTGAAGGTGAGATATTAAATGATTTCGACGAACAAGTAGTATTTGAAAAAATAGTAAAATTTGATGATTGGGATTATACGGAATGGCAGTATTTTATACCCAAAAGAGAAAAAGATAAGCATTATCCTGACAGAACTCCGACACCACCTCCTATTGTAATCTTCAAAGAATTTAACTCCACACTCCACACTCCAAACCAATGACAACAACTTAAGAGATT
>DBCY01000032.1 GCA_002293295.1 Ruminococcus sp. UBA946
ACTTACTTTGGGAATTTACGATATTTTTATCGGGTTAAAAGTCCTGTTATCTCATAAACGACTTCAGAAAGCCTTGAAGTCGGGCGTTCAAGCCTTTCCTGGGCTTCATAGCTGACAACGACTACCCTGCCGTTTTTAACCGCCGAAAGCTCCGACAGCTTTTCAGAAAATTTATCGGCATTAAGCGGTTCGGGGACAAAAATATAATCCGGGTTCAGCTCCAGAAACTCATCGGATGTCAGTGACAGCTTTGAACCGTCGGTTATAGCGTTTGTTCCGAAATTAGAAAAAAAATCGCCGATGAACGTATTGCCGTTTGCCACGGAAAGACGCGAATCCATTAAATATACAAAGCTTCCTATATCAATATCATTTTCGTGCAGAGCTTTTTTCAAGGGTTCCGCGGCATCCTCGGCGGCGGCTTTTGCGTTAAGCCTGCCCCCGAATACAGCGGATATATTCTCATACATACCGTAAAGCTCATTAACCGTGGTCGGGGACTGGTGGATAAACACCCTGGTTCCGGCAGCTTCAATCGCGGTTATATCCTTTTTTGCAATCGGACTTTGTGATACAAGAAGAACGGGAGCCGTTTTTATTATTGCCTCCACGTCGGGGTTTGCCGATGAACCCATAATATTCCTGTCTGAAATGCTTTCGGGGTAATCGCAGTACCGGCTTATCCCAATCAGAAGTTCTTCATATCCGAGCTCACATATGATTTCAGTGAGCGCGGGCGACAGCGAAGCGGTGTTTTCAGGAGCCGCGTTGAAAATAAACGAACCGACATCAACAGGATAAGGAAGCTCAGCAGCAGTATATTCCGTTATTTCTGGATTAATGCCGTTATCAATTTCCTTGCATCCCGAAAGAAAAAGTATTATAGCCAAAATAATATAAAGTATTGGGGTATGTCTTTTTTTCATATAATAATCCTTTCAGGACAGTTTGAATGAATTCATGGACTGATTTTTTTTCAGCGGGGTTCCGGCTCGCCGCCGTCATGTCCTTCCATTTCAAACCAGAACGTAGTTCCGACGCCCGTTTGGGAACGCACGCCGAACTGATAATTATGGGACTTTAAAATTTGTTTTACGATAGAAAGACCCAGACCCGTTCCTATAACCTCGCGTTTGCTTTTCTCCGTCCGGTAATACCTGTCGAAAATGAGCGGAATGAATTCCGGCTCGATTCCGGCTCCGGTATCGGTTATTTCAATTAAAACCCTGTCCTTTTTATTAATCTGTACTATATAGACTGTCTTGTTTTCACCCGTATAGTTTACAGCGTTATTCACAAGATTGTATATTACCTGCTCAAGTTTAATCATATCGGCATTTACAATGAAAGGCCTGTCAGTAAGAAGTATGAATTCATAACCCTGCTGTTCCGAAAAAAGCCTGTATCTTTCCATAATTTCTGACAGCTTACGCGAAATGTCAAACGAGCTGAGGGTTATTTCGGCAGCGCCGTTTTCAAGCTTTGAAAGGTCAAGGATGTCATTCACCAGCAGTGCCAGACGGTCGCTTTCCTCAATAATAATATTAATGTGCTCGTTTCGTTTTGCGGGGTTTTCGCCGGAAATATCCCGAACCATCTCGGCATATGCCTTTACCATTGTCAGCGGGGTTCGGAGGTCATGGGAAACATTCGCTATAAGGTCGCGGCGCAAACCGTCTACCTTCGATATTTCATTGGCGGCATAATTCAAAGTGGAAGCAAGCATTACGGTCTCGGTATAACCCCCGCCGTCAAATTCGGTATTATAATCGCCCTGCGCCAGCTTCTGAGCGGAGTGCGTAATTTTTTTGATAGGGGTTTCAACCAGTCTGGCAAGGAAATAGGATATGCCCATACCAAGCAGTAGCATTAGGATGCTTATCCATAAAACCTGTGTTTTTATTATATCCGACGTGGAATTAAGCGGTTCAAGCGAGGTGTTAAGATAAATATATCCCGACGGGTCCTCCCTCTGACCCAGGATTAATACGAATAAAAGCGTGTCGGTGTTGAATCTCGGGTTTTTCACCTCGGCATAGTATATCCCGTTGGTTCTTGCCATAGCCTCGGCGCGGTATTTGAAAAGTTCGAGCCTGTTGCTCCCGTGAATAAGACAGTCGTTTCCCATCATGTCATAAGTATACCTGACAATGCCCCTGCTGTCCTGAATTAGAATGCACATGTCGTTGTCATGGGCAATCCTGTCAAGGTTCTCTATCGAAAAATTCTCGTCGTTGCCTATTGAAAGGATATAACTGGCTATATCGATTATATCCCTGGTTTTCATGTTTTTATAATTTGATTCAAGCGATACTACAAATGTCAGCCACATCAGTACAAGTATGCTTGATATGAATATAACGTAATATACCCAGACCGTAGTACGCAGATTACGGACGCGTTTTCGTTTCAAATGCCCGCCTCACATTCATTAGTTTTAAACATCGAATTTATAGCCCATGCCGCGCAGCGTTATTATAAACTTCCTGTAATCGCCGAGCGAATTACGAAGCATTTTTATATGTGTGTCGACTGTCCTGTCGTCGCCGTAAAAATCATATCCCCATACCTCTTCGAGCAGTTTTTCCCTTGAAAGAGCTATACCCTTGTTTTTAACAAGATAGAACAGCAGGTCGTATTCCTTGGGGGTCAGCGCCGCCGGAATCCCGTCGACTGTAACTTCCCTTCCCGATACGTTTATTTCAAGGCCTTCAAACAGCATTTTCTCTATTTTATTCTCATTTGCGGACGAACGCTTAAGCACCGCTTTTATTCTTGCCAGAAGCTCCTTAGGCGAAAACGGTTTTACTACATAATCGTCGACTCCGATTTCAAAGCCGAAAAGCTTGTCGTATTCCTCGCTTCGTGCCGAAAGCATTATTACGGGAACCTGTTTTGTCTTATGGATTTCCTTGCAGGCTGAATACCCGTCAAGACGCGGCATCATTATATCCATCACGATAATGTCGAAGTCCTCTTTCCGGCATATTTCAACCGCTTCCATCCCGTCGGCGGCTTCGGAAGTTTCATACCCTTCAAATTCGGCGTATTCCTTTACTACGTTGCGGATGTTCTTTTCATCGTCGACTATAAGAATTTTCGGCATTTATTAATAATCATCCTTTCAGTTTTTGTCTGTTCCTTCAAAGCCCCCTTTTTCAGAGCTTGTTTTTATTATGCTGGTATAATGATATTATGGCATTGAATTGTGAAGCCTGAGTGAACTTTATTTAATAATTTGTTGAAATATTGTATAAATATTGACTTAATAACAGTAATATGATAAGATTACTGTGTTATGTTTACCATCGGTATTAGGTACTTTTGTAACCCTTTGTGAATTATAACATTTTTATAATCCTGATTCCGGTATAATAGCAATACAGACCGTATTTAATGGCTGTGCTTATTATGATAAGCTTATTTTTCAAATTTAATCATATCCTCGGAGTCAAACTTGCTTGCAAGACCGAACGCACTGTCAACCGGCAGTGAAAAGCATACCCCTTTATGCTCCGTTATCATACCCGCGCTGGAAAGAATGTTCTTCATTACTTCCGCCTTGTCCTCTTTGTTTACAACTATAAGAATAATGTCCTTTTCAGGCTGAATGGATATTCCAAGAAACTTCGCCGCTTCCTCGCCGCCTATTCCGAGCCCGTGCAGAAGAGTTCCCCCCCTTGCCCCCGAAGCCCTTGCGGCTTCCTTGACAACCTCAAAGCTGCCTCTCGATACAATCGTAATAATAAGCTCCTGCTCATAATTTTCCATTTTAATACCCGCCTCTTTATATTTTACTTCGCTGTTTGAATTAGTTGTTTCATTTGTCCTTAACGCCGCCTGAGCTTCATAAAGCTTTACCAGCGCCGAGCTTGCGCCTGTAAGCGGGACTGTAAACGCAACCCCTTTACCTGCTCTGCTTATTGACAAATGATATTCCAGAACCTTGTAAAGATGCGGTACATCCTCGTCATTTACTATTCCGGCGCATATGATTTTTTTATTGTCTCCAAGCCCGAGATAATCAAGTATCTCGGAATCCGCCGTTCCGCTGCCGTGAGTAAAGAATTTATAGGGTACGCTGCATTTGGACAGAATTTTGTGTATTTTATCATGCAGTCCGTATTCCGCGATAATAAATAATGCTTTCATCAGGTTATACATTCCTTTTTCAGTTTTATGCTGTATTTTTACTATACATTATGCCGGGTGCGTATTTTCCGGCACAAAATATTACATAAGGCTATTCAAACAGAACAACCCCATCGCTTTCTTCGTTAATTGCGGCAGTCTCGGAAGAGGGCAGTTCAACCGCCTCGTCCGGGGAAACAGCCGCTGCCTGCTCTGAGATATTGATAATTTTCCTTTTTTCTTTAAGCAGGCTGATAAGCCCCAGCAGCTGTATCGTTATGAGAGGGGTCATTGCTACCATTGCCACCACCCCGAATGCGTCCGTCGTTATATCCCCTCCGGCACCGGAGGACGCTCCCATTGCAATCGGAAGAAGGAATGTCGCCGTCATAGGCCCCGAGGCTACGCCTCCCGCGTCAAACGCCACCGATGTGAATATTGCCGGCACAAAGAATGTCATCGTAAGCGCGAAGGCATAACCGGGAATTAAAAACCATAAAATCGAAATTCCGGTCAGAACCCTGAGCATTGATATTCCGACAGAAAGCGCGACCCCTATTGAAAGGCTTATTCCCAGGGACTTGCCTGTTATCAGCCCGTCCGTGACGGTTTCCGCCTGCTGCTTTAAAACATGCACGGCAGGTTCCGCCGCTACTATGAAATATCCGATTACCATACCGATGGGAATAAGCATATAACTTTTTCCTGAACCCGCAAGGTATTCTCCTATATACTGTCCTGCGGGCATAAACCCAACATTGACCCCGGTCAGGAATATCACAAGACCAAGATAGGTATAAACAAGCCCTATGAGTATTTTTATTATGGATTTTCTGTCCAGTCTCAGTGAAAAAAAATTGAATATAAGGAACAGCAGAATAATCGGTACAACCGCGACGGCGGCTTCCTTAAAATACCCGGGCATCGCATGCATGAATTCTGCGAAAACATCCCCGATATGCTTATAATCCTTTATTGTCACCAAATCGGCGGTTACATTGTCAACGCTGTTGAACATGCCCAGTATCAGGACGGTGGCAATCGGTCCTATCGAACACAGAGCCACGAGACCGAAGCTGTCCTCCTGCTGCGTTTTGTCGCCTCTGACCGATGCAAGCCCAAGACCCAGCGCCATAATGAAAGGCACCGTTATCGGTCCGGTGGTTACCCCTCCAGAATCAAAGGCTACAGGTATAAATTCCTTTGATGTCAGCGGGGAAATAACAATAATAAATATTACGGCATACATTATAATTAATATTTTCGCCATCTTAATCTGCATGAAAATACGCATGAACGATATGACCAGAAAGACCCCCACCCCGATTGCGACGGACCATATCAGAACATTGGTATCGACTATCGGCGCCTGTTCGGCAAGCACCTTCAAATCCGGTTCTGCCGCCGTTATCAGCAAGCCTATAATAAAAATCACCGGTATTATAAACCGTATTTTTTTTAGCTTTGTTATTTTTGAGCCTATTTCCTCGCCGATAATAATCATTGAGCTGTCTGCTCCGAGGGTAAAAAGCCCTACTCCCAGTATTAGCATTACCGCCCCGACCGAAAACATGAAAAACATTTCCCCCGTCGCCGGAACTACCGATACGGTCAGGACAAATACGATTATTGTTACAGGCAGCACAGCCCCAAGCGATTCCTTGATTTTTTCCTTAAGATTCTGCTGCACTTTATCAGCCCTTCCATGTTGTTATAACGAATTATACTATTACATAGAATATGTTTTAATTATTATAACATATTATTGACGGATTTTAAAGATGTTTCAGCAAAAATATTTATATAATGTTTTATAACAAGTTTAAGATTTTTTATGTTAAAAATAAACGTATTAAGCACCGTGCATTTGTGGATTATTCTGAAAATTAGTAACAATATATAAATTTTATATGAAAAGCAGTTTCTAATAATAAAATATGATATAATAAATATGTATGTAATACTAATCCGCGGTTAAAATGATTGTAAAATATTTCACAGATTTTAATTGCGGATCAGTATAAATATAACAGTATTTGAGGTAGGATAAATAATGAGCAATCCGTGTATTTTAATTGTAGAAGACGATAATAATATCAGCAGCTTTATCAGCGAAGTATTGATTACATACGATTATATTGCTTTAACAGCCAATACCGCGCGTGAAGCGATTGAAACGGCTGAAATCAGGAAACCCGATTTAATACTGCTTGACCTGGGTCTCCCCGATATGGACGGAACCGAGGTAATCCGCAGCGTACGCAGGACTTCTTCCGTCCCGATAATTGTATTGTCATCCCGCGATTCGGGTCAGGATAAGGTAAACGCTCTTGATTTGGGCGCCGATGATTATATGACAAAGCCTTTTGAAACACAGGAATTCCTTGCGCGTATCAGAACCGCCTTAAGGCGGCAGAACCGTGATTTGGAGAAAGCGCGAAGAAGTGTCTACAAATCAGGCGAGCTGTTTATAGATTATAGCAAGCGCCTTGTCACAAGGTCGGGGGAGATTATTCATCTTACTCAGAACGAATATAAAATAGTAACATTATTAAGCAAAAACGCCGGTATGGTAATAAGCCATAACGATATAATCGAAAAAATCTGGGGTTCAAATGTAAGCGGAGACAATAAAATCCTTCGCGTCAATATCACCAATATACGCAAAAAGCTTGAGGTTAATCCCGCGGAACCAAAATTTATACTGACCGTTTCCGGAATAGGCTACAGGATGGCCGAAGCGGATAATAGTAACAATTAATAATCCACAATGAATGTATACCGCCTTTGGCGGTATGGTTTTCTCATGGATACGTCAAATTAACCCTTAACACTTTTGGTTTTTTATGCTATATTATATAAAATTAATAATTATCGTATTATTTGTACAAAATATATAAAAAAAGCCTTGACAAAAGAGCTTATAATATGTTATGATTATTTTACCTCTTACATGAGGTCTATTTTTTTGTGTATATAATCGTTTGATTTAAAAGTCAGACGATTATGTCAGAGTGAAAATGCACAAAACTATATTAAAGTACCTCAATGGATGAAAACACTTTGTTTATTCCGCAGAGGGAGGCACAGGGATTTCAATCCCTGCGAAGAAATCGAAACGATTAATAGGAGGTGCCGATATGAGAGTAAAGGTAACATTGGCCTGCACGGAGTGCAAACAGCGTAATTACAACACGAAAAAGAACAAGAAGAATGACCCGGACAGACTTGAAATGTCCAAGCATTGCAAGTTCTGCAGAAAGCATACTCTTCACAAAGAAACTAAGTAAGAGGGGTGTTTTTATGGCTGATGAAAAAAAATCAATGAAATCAATTAAGGCAAGGGCAGAGGCAAAAGCCGCCCAGATGGCAAAGGCAAAAGCCTCTGGCAGGGCAAAATCCGGAAAAAGACAGAATTCCGCCGTTAAATTCTTCAAGGATTTAAGAAGCGAGCTTAAAAAAGTAGTATGGCCTTCCAAACCGAAGGTTTTGAACAACACCGCCGTAGTCCTTATAGGAATGTGCGCCAGCGGTATTGTAATCTGGGGTATCGACACTGGTCTGGCGGCTCTTGTTAAGCTTATGGTTAACCTGAACGCGTAAGGCAATATTTCTTGCGGTATAATTTTTATGCTTTATATTGAAAGGACTGAGTTTTAAGAATGTCAGAAACGGCAAAATGGTACGTTGTCCATACGTACTCGGGTTATGAAAATAAAGTTGCGCAGACTATTCTTAAAGTTGTCGATAACCGGAAGTTTAATGAGCTTATTCCCGAGGTAAGGGTTCCCACCGAGCTTGTTACCGAAGTAACCGATGCCAATAAAACCAAAGAAGTCGAAAGAAAGGTTTTTCCGGGCTATGTGCTTGTAAAAATGATTCTGACCGATGAATCATGGTATATTGTCAGGAATACGAGGGGTGTTACGGGGTTTGTGGGCCCCGCTTCAAAACCGGTTCCGCTTTCTGAAAAAGAAGTCGCCGCCCTTGGGGTTGAACGGGGAAGAACCGTTGAGGTTACCTTTAAGGTTGGTGACAGCGTTAAAATTTCAGCCGGAGCTATGGAAGGCTTTATCGGTGAGGTAAAGAGTATCAATACGGATGAAATGACCGTTGAGGTCGCCGTTTCAATGTTCGGGCGCGAAACCCTCGCAACTTTGGAAATCTCACAGGTTTCCAGGACAGATGCTTATTAATTGCTTGTTTTATACACAATGCTAATTATCGAACGCGCCCTAAAACAACCGCAAATATATGTTAATTCTAATGTAAGGTCTCAGGCTTGAAATAAAAGTTTCAGGCTAGGTGCTTTGTCCGGCGGACAAAGCATCCGGAAAGGATGGTTATAAAAATGGCACAGAAAGTCGTTGGCTTAATAAAGCTGCAGATTCAGGCAGGAAAAGCTACCCCTGCCCCGCCGGTCGGTCCGGCTCTCGGTCAGCACGGCGTTAATATAATGGCGTTCACCAAGGAATTCAATGAAAGAACAAAGAATGACATAGGTCTTGTTATACCTGTCGTTATAACGGTTTATGCCGACCGTTCATTCTCCTTTATAACTAAAACGCCCCCTGCGGCTGTTCTTATAAAGAAAGAACTGGGTCTTGAAAGCGGTTCGGGCGTTCCGAACAAAACCAAGGTCGGGAAAATCACCAGAGCTCAGCTTCAGAAAATAGCCGAAGCTAAAATGGTAGACCTCAACGCTTCCAGCGTAGAATCGGCAATAAGCATGATTGCCGGTACCTGCCGTTCAATGGGCGTTACTATAGCCGACTGATAAAATAACGGAAGCATTAAATCAAAGCGGGATTTATATAATTTATACCGCTTTTTTGTGGGAGGAAAAGTTTTAGGGAGCAAATTCCTTAAGACAGTTTATTCCGCTGAAAAATTCCGGAACTTTTCCGGAATAACACCACTTTTAGGAGGATAATTATTCATGAAACACGGTAAAAAATACAGAGAAGCTTTAAAGTCAATTGATAAAACCAAAGCGTACGAGGCTGTCGAGGCTCTTGACCTTGCCTGCAAAACCGCCGCGGCTAAATTTGATGAAACCGTAGAGGTGCATGTCCGTCTGGGCGTTGACTCACGGCATGCCGACCAGCAGGTAAGGGGTGCCGTTGTTCTGCCTAACGGAACGGGCAAAAACGTACGCGTATGCGTATTCTGCAAGGAAGACAAGGTTCAGGGAGCAAAGGAAGCCGGAGCCGATTATGTTGGAGCCGAAGACCTGATTGAAAGAATCCAGAAGGAAAACTGGATGGATTTCGACGTTGTTATTGCCTCCCCCGATATGATGAGCACGGTCAGCAAGGTGGCGAAAATTTTAGGTCCCCGCGGCTTGATGCCGTCCCCTAAAGCAGGAACCGTTTCCCCTGACGTGGCTAAAGCCGTAGCCGAGGCTAAAGCCGGTAAAATTGAATACCGCCTTGACAAGACTAATATTATACACTGTCCCATAGGCAAGGTTTCGTTCGGCCCGGCAAAGCTTGAAGAAAACTTTGACACCCTGCTTCAGGCGATTGTAAAGGCAAAGCCGGCAGCCGCAAAGGGCACCTATATTAAATCGTGCACTGTGGCTTCAACAATGGGCGTGGGTATATCCGTAGCTACCGTTAAATACGGGGTTTAATCCGTCCGCCTGATAATATACGGCTGTTCCGTTCCGGGGCAGCCTTTTGTTTTTATATAATGTCTGCTGAATAATTGAAAAATGCCGTCGCTATGCGACGAAAAAGCATTTTTCAATTATT
>DBCY01000041.1:0-5173 GCA_002293295.1 Ruminococcus sp. UBA946
TGGAGTGCGGAAAAGGGAATAAAACGGAGCAGTCTGAGGTACTGGCTGGAGAGGGTGGACGAATTATCGGACGGAGCAGAAGTAAAATTCGCTGAGGTAAAAAGCAAAGGCGGTGAAAAACGGTGATAATCCAAGCGCCGCAAAAAATATATATCTCGTCCGCAAATGTAGATATGAGGAAATCAATCTGCTCTTATTGAAAAAAGCCTTGTTTCGCTAAGCCTTATGGCATATATCATGAATCAGAAATTTACCAACGCCATGCCTTTATACCGTCAAGAGCAGGAACTGGCGCGTATGGGAGTGAAGCTTTCCCGTCAGACTATGGCTAATTGGATGATTTCAGGTGGGGCTGGTTTGACGCTTACTTATTAAGCGTCGTATCAACCTTTGCTTTTTGCTTCGCTGTGTTCATAAAATATTTACATTAAATTCCGTGTCTTTTCCTTTTAAAAACAAGTCATAATAAATGAAAGCTTTCAAATCGGGAAAAAGGAGGAACAGGCTTGACTGACAAACAGATAACATCGTTATTGACCAGCAGTCCGTCAACGGGCTTAAGGGAGCTTATTAACCAGTATACGGATTTGCTTACCGCTGTCGTTTCGCGGATACTTAAAAACCCGCAGGATGTCGAGGAATGCGTCGCCGATACATTCATAAGTATGTGGAAAACGCTTCACCGGCTTGAAAAACCCGAGGGTATAAAGGGTTATTTGATATGCACTGCGCGGAACAATGCGATTGACCGGTATAATAAGCTGAAAAAGCAGCGCCTGAATTGCAATTTCATACCGGATGAAACGGAAATAATCTCAGGCGAGGATATGGAGCTTTCTGTTATTGACAGCGAATTTATCGATGAGCTTCAGGGACTTATTATGAAAATGTCCGCGGTAAACAGGGAGATTTTCACGAGAAAGCTTTTTATGTTTGAAACGGACAGGGAAATCGCCGTTGCGGTGGGATTAAGCGAAACCCAGGTAAAAGCGCGTCTGTACCGCGGAAGAAAACGCCTGAAAAAAGAATTTGATGAAAGGGGCGGCTGCAATGAAAATACCGTTCTTAAAACAGTTTGATAAATACAGTATAGTCTATGAAAACAATCCGGATATAAAAGAAGTCAGCCCGGACAGGATATATGAGCTTGTTTCAGCCAGGATTGACATTAATGAAAGCTTTTTATTTTCAAAAGCCGCCGGTAAGCCTTCCGCCTTCAGGCGTTTCGCCGTGCTGCCCGCAGTTGTCGCCGTTATAGTCATGATTATGGGTATAACCGTCGTCGCGTATTATTTAAGCGTCAGCGACTTGTTTAAAGACACTCTGAACGAGCTTTCGCCGGACGGCAGTATAGCTCCGCTTTCCGAAATGGCTCCTCTGGTAGAAAAATCGGGTATGCTCGTAAACAAAACTTCCTCGGACGGCGATATAGACATTACCGTGCACGGGGTTGCCGGGGACGGAAAAAGCCTGAAAATACTGCTGGATATTGAAAATACGGCAGGCGAACCGCTTGCGGTTAAGCTTGATGACGGAACATACTCAACCGGCGGGATTCATTTCGGCAGAATAAAAATGCGTACGGAAGACACGGTTGAAGATGAGTGGCTGAGCGGGAAACCCGACGGATACCTTGCACATCCTTTTGATATATTTCTGTCTGTTCCGGAGCTTCCGGAAGACGGCAGTTTCGCAACCATCCCTATGGCGGATATTAATTTCGACAGTTACGAAAGTATTCCGGAAGGAAACAAAGCGGCATACCTTATCGATATGGCAATTCCGGAAGCGGACAAGGATGCACTGATTGGCAAAACGCTTTACCTTGATTTGGATTATATCGTGCAGACCGATAAAATTATGATTGAAGATACCAACCTTGACTGTATCGTTTCTGACGGAAGCTGGAGCTTTGAAATCCCGCTCGGTTTTGAAAATACCATACGAAGTATGGAAATAAACAAAGATATAAATATTAACGGGATTAATGCGGATTCGCTAAGTCTCGAGATTTCACCTTATATCATGACAGTGGAATTTTCCGTTTCTGAATCAAGTATTTCAGACATTGAAGATACTTACGGAAATGCGGTAAACTTTAATGAAACCGCAGAAATTGTAATGAAAAACGGCAGTAAAATGCAAGCGGAGTTAAGAAGCTCGAGGATTGATTATCAAATGGAAAATTCACAAATATCAGCCGGTATTTTAAATACATTATTCATATTTGATGCGGTGATAGACCCCGGACAGGTCGAAACCGTTGTGTTTTACGGAACGGAACTGACCGGTATGGCAGATAAGCCCGAAACCGCCGTGAATACGCCGGTTAAAACTGAACAGGTTATTAATATGAACGAAAAGAAACCGGATAAAGAAATAACGGATGATGAAACGGAGACCGAAAACGGTAAAGCGGTTATAAATTCTGAAAGGACGGTAATTTCAGAATATGATTACTTCAATCATTACCTTGTTGATGAAAGCGGTGAAATCTATTATATCGGTTATGATACGGGCGCAGAGGACGCAGATATTCTGACCCTGGACGGCAATGGCATTATAGCCGCTTTAGCAAAGCTCCCGGGAGGCGTCGGAGATATAAGAGTTAAACAAACCGGCGGCAATATATCCGTACTGTATAATACCGTGTCAAAACCCGGTTCTTCTTATGACGGGGCAGTGTTCCATAAATTCGATAAGAACCTGAAGCCGCTGGGTAATTATGATTTCACTTTATTCGGCAAAGGACTCCAGTATATTGATGTAAACGACAGTAAAGCATGCTATGTAAAAGGCGGCAGAGGCAACAGCCTTTATACTGCCGATTATGACGGCGGCAATGAAAAGCTCCTTTATACCCTTGAGCCGGAAGCGGGGAAGACCATATATTTTCAGGAAGTTGTATTGAATGAGAATTACGCCGCTTTCATATCGGAGCCGGCAGGGGGCTATACTTATGTTTCCGATACGCGTAATCCTGAAAATGTCACAAGAACCGGCAGCGCTTCATACTGTTATTACGGTGTGATAGATTTAAGGACAGGCGAAGCAAGCGTATTAAAGGGCGGTTTTCACGGCAGGCTGAAAGCGTTCGGCGATACTTTCCTGTGGCACGGTTACCCGGAAGGTTCCTGGAATAATGAGCTTCCGAGTGAAATTATAACCTTCAAGGACGGCAAATTCAATGCCATGGAAACAAAAACCGGACAGGAAGTCCTGACAGCAGCCGCCGACAATGACGGCAGAATAATAACGGCTGATTCCGGCGAATCCTACGGCGACAGTATATTAATAAGGATTTATGAAAACGGTTCGTGTATAAAAGAAATCACAGAAGACATAGGCCAGCCGTTCGGACTGGGTAATATCAGAGCCAATAACGGGGTTATAGCATTAAGCTATACGACTTCATCCGGCGGTAAAATCAAGGGAAACGTTAAATTAATTTCTTATTAAGTCATAACTATCACAGAAAAATAAAGGATGCCTTCAATAAAAGTGAAAGGCGTCCTTTTTCTGTGTTTGTCATATTTATCTATAATTTTTTATAATTATAATAGTGATTTAGTTTTTTATAACCATTGTAAATTATAAGAAAAAGTGTTATAATTTAATGGTATTTTACAGTTTAACGCTTAAAAACTGCGGTTATGCCTTCCCTTTTAATGCGTTAAACGGTATATCTGAAATTATGGAGGGTGTTATATGTTCGCTACGCTGGAACAGGCAAAGGATTTCTGCTCGGAAAATAATATCAATATGGTTGATTTCATGATGATTGACCTTGACGGAAGATGGCGCCACCTCACGATGCCAATGGCAAGGTTTACCGAGGACACTTTAGTCAGCGGAATAGGCTTCGACGGTTCAAATTACGGTTTTGCCGCGGTTGAAAAAAGCGACATGGTTTTTATACCCGATTTAAAGTCGGCTTTCGTCGATAAGTTCGCCGAGGTTCCCACCCTTGCCATGATAGGGGATGTCTTCGTAATCGGCCTGCCCGATAATTACCGCTTTGACCAGGACCCCCGCAACGTCGCCTTCCATGCCGAGGAATATCTTAAATCCACGGGCATTGCCGACGAAATGCGGATTGGTCCTGAATTTGAGTTCCATGTTTTCGACCATGTAAGCTACCGGACGGCTTCCAACAACACGGGGTTTAAGGTTGATTCAAACGAGGCTGAATGGAATTCGGGCAATGAAGACTTTAACCTCGGCTATAAGGTGCCGAAAAAAGCCGGCTACCATACGGCGCCCCCCCTTGACAAGCTTGCCGGATTCAGGAGCAGGGTTACGTTAATAATGGAGGAGCAGGGAATCGCTGTCAAATACCACCATCATGAGGTCAGCGGTTCGGGACAGCTTGAAATTGAGGTAGAATTCGGCGGAATGCTCGAAATGGCTGACAAGACCATGATGACCAAATACATAATAAAAAATGCCGCCGTTAAGGAAAATAAAACAGTGACCTTCATGCCGAAGCCTATTTTCGGCGAAGCCGGTAACGGAATGCATGTTCATATGCATCTTTTCAAGGACGGCAAGCCCCTGTTTTATGATAAGGACGGATACTCCCAGCTTTCGGAAACGGCGCTTTATTTTATAGGGGGACTGCTTAAGCATGCAAAGGCATTGTGCGCCTTGACAAACCCCAGCACAAACTCATACAAGCGGCTTGTCCCGGGGTATGAAGCTCCTGTGACAATAGGTTACGCGACCTCAAACAGAAGCTCGGTAATAAGGATTCCGGCTTATGCCAAAGCACCCGACAAAAAGCGTTTTGAGCTGAGGAACCCCGACGGAACCTGCAACCCCTATTATGCATACGCGGCTATTCTTATGGCGGGAATAGACGGCATTCAGAATAAAACCGACCCAAAAGCCGAAGGGTACGGTCCTTATGACTTCAACCTCTATAAGATTTCCGACGAGGAAAAAAAGAAAATCAAGCAGCTTCCGCGTTCACTGGGCGAAGCCCTCGACTGCCTTGAAAATGACCATGAATTCCTGACAAAGGGCGGGGTTTTCCCCGAAAAGCTCATAGAACTATGGCTCAAAAATAAAAGGGACGACGCGGCGCGTTATAATATCACTCCTCAGCCCATTGAATACGAAATGTATTATGATTTGTGAGTCAGATTAAAATATATAATGCGTACTGAACAAT
>DBCY01000041.1:5304-7550 GCA_002293295.1 Ruminococcus sp. UBA946
TACTCAAAAACCTTGCACCTGAACAATTGAAAAATGCTTTTACGTCGCATAGCGACGGCATTTTTCAATTGTTCAGCAGACATTATATAAACATAAGAGACTGCCGCAATGTAAAAAAGCGGCAGCCCCTTATTACCTGCAATATTATATTAGTCGGCAAGGGATTTATTTGTTTTTAAAACAGCATTCATAAATCTGCCGAACAAAATATACTCCTTAATAAAATCTTCCAGCTTGTCAAGTTCCTCACCTGATAATCTCATTTCAAGGACATTCTTGAAAACGGCTCTGGGATTTTCCTGAATGTTTCCCATATAAAGCTGATAAACAAAGTAAACGTTCTTTTTCAGCCTTTCAAACATTTTTATGTATTCCGATGAATTTTCTATATAATTATCCTGCGGAAAAAGTTTATCAAAACAGAATTCCTCTAAGATTTTTCTCATAATTCACACTTTAATTATAATATATTTAATATCCTTATTCATTCCGGACGGCAGAGCCGCCCCCCTGCTGAAAGTTAATAAGACAGGGGGATTGCAAAGCCGCTGTCAAAATATAATAAAGAAAGTTCAAACGCATGTAGTAGTTAGAAAATAGTAGTTAGTAGCACTCAATTAATTAACAATTAACGATTAACAATTAACAATGTCGGTGTTGCCTTTCGGCGATGTTTTTAATGAAAAGCCTGATATGGTAAATTGTTCATAAAAAATGATTGACTAAATTATGAAAATATAGTATTATTAAGAATAATACTGTTTTTTCAGGGGAATTTATGTATTGTTTTATTCTTTAAATACATTATACATTATGATTATAAATTTGTCAAGGATTATTCTGTATAATTATAAATTACGTATAATTATACAATAATAAATCTAATATTTTATATATAATACACAAATATAAGGAGAAAAATTATGGACACGGTTGAAATAATTTTTAACCTGCTTCAAGAAAATAATACAACAGCAGCCATTGTTTCAAGAGAAGCGGATATAAGTGAAAGTCTTTTTTCACATTGGAAAAGGGGTACTCAAAAGCCTGCTATAGACGCGGTTGTTAAACTTGCTAAGTATTTCAATATATCTTTGGAATATATGCTTGGCTTATCTGAAAACCCTTATTTATCTGATAATCTGACTAAAAGCGAAACCGACCTTATAAAGAAATACAACGCGCTTGACACCGAGGGGAAAGAAGCAATTGATGGCATACTGGATTTTGCCGTTAAACACTATAAGGGTAAGATTTAAGTAAGCTTACATTAGAAAAAACCATTTATAATCATTATGTGTAAAAACCGATATAACAGAAGTTTTAAATTCTGTTATATCGGTTTAGTTTATTATTAAGATATTAAACGTTAAATGCATTATGTTAAGAAAAACCATAAAGATTTGTGCATTATCACAATTTATTTGTTATACATTTACAACTATATGGAATTTATTTCATATATTATGCGTATTGAAATTAGAAAACGAATATATTATAATTATAACAGCAATCAAGGAATGTATATAATTGCTTAATATGGTAACTATTTATGAACACGAAGGTGAGGAAGGTGATGATTAAAAGCACTTTAGAAGCCGTTTATTATAACATAATAGTAGTAACAGGTTTAACGACATATATTTTTTCTTTTAATATGACAAAATAAAGATGAATAAATATAAGTTTAAGAAAGAGGTTGTTAAATATGCGTAAATTTAAGAAAATCCTTATTAGATTAAGCACATTGTTCACTCTTGCCACAATAATTTCATGCTTTTCTATACCTGTATATGCAGAAAGTAATGAAAATTATGCACTTGGCACCAATTACCTCACCATATTACAAGAATATAATAAATATCAAGTGGGCGATATTGTTGAATTACATAATGGCATGAAATTTGTAATTTGGTCACATGAAATCATGGAATCTGAAGATTATGGTGATTATTACATACACACTGAATATGTTGAATATTCGCCACTTCAAATAGTAAACTTTAATTCGGATAATATTATAAATTCTGTTGCTGTTTCAGCAAGTGGTATTACACCATACTTCGCAGCTACAAATTCACATCAATACAATAATAATGGACGAATTATAACTGCTACTAATTTAACTCGGTTTATGTATGACGACACTAATTACCCGTCTGTATATGACTCTGATTATATATTATCCGACCCTTATGTGATGTCATTTTCAGGTTGGGATTTAAGTACTAATTTTTTAACAAAAT
>DBCY01000054.1:0-256 GCA_002293295.1 Ruminococcus sp. UBA946
TGCGTAAGGTAATCCTCGCCGCATAAAACCTCGGCATTTAAAAATCCTTTAATATCGTTGACAGTCACTGCAATTCCTCCGATTATTTTTATAGTATAGTAGTTTAACTTATAATATGAGAAAAAATTAAAATTAATTTACTTTAGGAACGTAATTACTAAAAACGCGGCTGCGGAGAACAGCGGCGGCATTTAAAACTATTCAACAGCCAATAACTAGTACCTCATAACAGTTAAAAGTTTTATATAATAAATTA
>DBCY01000054.1:315-7012 GCA_002293295.1 Ruminococcus sp. UBA946
GTGTCTAATGGTTGAATTTTTATCAGTCGTTGTTAAATTTTCTAAGCGAATCTTTGATTCGCTTTTAATACAAGCAAGTATTACTGCGAAAATTTGCCTGGACTGACAAAAATTCCGCTCATAATCCACACAGCTCGTTTAGTGTGAACATGCTCTAATTATAACATATATTTTTAAGTTTTAAAACTGGTATTTGTTATAATTATTATGTGCAGATTATATAAATTTTAAGCTATTTTTACTTGTGTTTTACGCAAAATATACATTTTCACCTTTTTTAACAATCTTGTATAGAATATATACCCTTCAACTCTATATTTGTGCAATATTAACAATAAATTGATTTACTGTCTGTTATAAATATTTGTAGCTTTTTTTAAAAATATGTGTTATAATGTTACTGTTGTGCGGAATATATTTATGCTTTTCTTCACAGGCGTCCGCTGTAAAGACTGGTGAATACGCCGCCGTTTTATTAATTATCAATAAATTCCGTACTATTATTTAATCGGCATATGCCCGATAAATGGAGGTTAATAAACAATGGGTTCGACAATTTCGTCAATTCCTTTCGCAGGCACGAGCGAACAGGAAGAACAGCTGCTGGAGGTTATTGAACAGAACAGGGATGATAAGGGCTGCCTGATGCCGATTTTACAGCAGGCACAGGATATTTACGGCTATCTTCCTATTGAGGTTCAGAAAATTATTGCGGCAAAAACAGGTTATCCTTTGGAAAAAATTTATGGTATAGTTACATTTTATTCGCAGTTTTCTCTGAACCCTAAAGGTAAATACAAGATTTCAGTTTGTCTGGGCACCGCTTGCTATGTCAAGGGCGCCGGGGAAATTAGCGATAAGGTGAAGGAAAGGCTCGGGATAAAAAACGGTCAGTGCACCCCCGACGGGAAATTCTCGCTTGAGGACTGCCGCTGTATAGGAGCCTGCGGTCTCGCGCCCGTTATGATGATTAACGACGAGGTTTACGGCAAGCTTACCGTTGATTCAATCGACGGGATTCTAGCAAAATACAAAGACTGATTATGATGACGGAAATTTCCCTTAACATCCTTGACGTTGCGCAGAATTCCGTCAGCGCAGGGGCGTCGCTTATCGAAATATCAGTTATTGCGGACACCGAATCCGATATGATGTCTGTAACTGTTAAAGACGACGGCTGCGGAATGGCGGAGGAACAGCTCAGTAAAGTTACCGACCCTTTCTTTACGACCAGGACTACACGGAATATCGGTCTCGGGGTTCCGTTTTTTAAAATGTCAGCCGAAAGCACCGGCGGCAGGTTTAAGATTGAATCCGAAAAAGGAAGGGGAACCTGCGTTACGGCGGAATTTATACTGTCCTCAATTGACAGGATGCCGCTGGGGGATATTACCGGCACTGTGCATACCCTTATTGTGTTTAATGCTGATATTGACTTTATATATTGTTATTCGGTTGACGGAAGGTCCTTCAGGCTTGATACCCGTGAGTTCAGGGAAATCCTGGGCGGCGGCATTCCGTTTTCCGAGCCGGAGGTTTCCGCTTACATCAGGGATTATCTGACTGAAAACAAGGAAACCGCCGACGAGGGCATTATACTTTGACGCTTAATAATAATTGATACCAAACATTCGGAAAGGATGGTTATAATAATGAAAACTTTAGAGGAACTTAAAGCCATACGGGATAAAATGAAGGGACAGGTTGAAATACGCGAGGAAGACGCCGGTTCAATAAGGATAGTAGTCGGTATGGCAACCTGCGGAATTGCCGCCGGAGCAAGACCCGTTCTGACGAGATTATCGGACATAGTTCAGGAAAAGGCTCTGGGCAATGTCACCGTAGTTCAGACCGGCTGTATCGGACTGTGCCAGTATGAACCTATTGTGGAGGTTCATGCGGCAGGCGGCGATAAAACCACTTATGTTATGGTTACGCCTGAAAAAGCCGAAGAAATTATCGATATGCACATTATTAAGGGGCAGGTTGCTTCAAAATATACTATCGAGTCTGCAAAGCTCGGTTAAATAAGAGAAAAAGCCTGAAAGCCCTGTCTTTCAAGCTTTGGAGTTTTGTCCATACGGACAGAATATCCGGAAAGGATGGTTATATAAATGTATCGTTCACACGTGTTAGTCTGCGGAGGCACGGGCTGTACTTCATCCGGAAGTGCGAAAATTATTGACGCTTTGCAGAGGGAAATTGATAAAAACGGTCTGGGCGGGGAAGTTCAGGTGGTAAAAACCGGCTGCTTCGGGCTTTGCGCTTTAGGACCCGTTATGGTGGTTTATCCGGAAGGGTCTTTTTATTCGATGGTTAAGGAGGAAGACGTTGCCGAAATCGTTTCGGAGCATCTCCTTAAAGGACGGATTGTAACAAGGCTTCTTTATAGTGAAACCGTTACCGAAGAGGGTATAAAATCAATCAACGACACTAATTTCTATAAAAAGCAGAAGCGAATAGCTCTTCGTAACTGCGGTATTATAAATCCTGAAAGTATAGACGAATACATCGGAACCGACGGTTATGCCGCGCTGGGCAAGGTTCTTACAGAAATGTCCCCCGACGAGGTTATTCAGACAATCCTCGATTCCGGTTTAAGGGGAAGGGGGGGCGGCGGTTTTCCGACCGGTTTGAAATGGAAGCTTGCCCGTAATTTAGTACCCGACGCAGACCAGAAATATGTCTGCTGCAACGCCGACGAAGGCGACCCGGGTGCGTTCATGGACCGTTCCGTGCTTGAAGGCGACCCCCATGCGCTTATTGAAGCCATGGCTATAGCCGGTTATGCCATCGGCGCGACAAAAGGATATATTTATGTGCGCGCCGAATATCCAATTGCCGTTAAAAGGCTGAAGATTGCAATTGACCAGGCAAGGGAGTATAATCTGCTCGGAGACGATATATTCGGAACCGGCTTTAACTTCGACTTATATATAAGGCTTGGGTCGGGAGCGTTTGTCTGCGGAGAGGAAACCGCGCTTATGACCTCCATTGAAGGAAACAGGGGCGAGCCGAACCCGCGTCCGCCGTTCCCCGCCGAAAAGGGGCTTTACGGAAAGCCCACAATACTGAACAATGTTGAGACATACGCCAATATCCCGAGAATTATACTTAACGGCGCGGAGTGGCTTTCTTCAATCGGCACAGAAAAATCAAAGGGCACAAAAGTATTCGCGCTTGCCGGTAAGGTAAACAACACGGGGCTTGTCGAGGTTCCAATGGGCACGACTCTGCGTGAAATCGTAGAGGAAATAGGGGGAGGTATCCCCGGCGGGAAAAAATTCAAGGCGGCTCAGACAGGCGGTCCTTCCGGAGGATGTATTCCGGCTGAGCACTTCGATATACCGATTGATTATGACAACCTTATCTCAATCGGCTCCATGATGGGTTCGGGCGGTCTTATTGTAATGGATGAGGATAACTGCATGGTTGACATTGCAAAGTTTTTCCTCGACCTGACCGTGGATGAATCCTGCGGAAAATGTACGCCCTGCCGCATAGGTACCAAAAGGCTTCTGGAAATTCTTGAAAAAATCATTTCAGGTAACGGCACCCTTGCGGATATCGACAAGATGGAGGAGCTTTGCTACCATATAAAGGCAAACTCACTCTGCGGACTGGGTCAGTCGGCTCCGAATCCGGTTATTTCAACGCTTAAGTATTTCAGGGATGAATATCTTGCCCACATCAACGAGAAAAGATGTCCGGCTGGAGTATGCAAATCCCTGCTGACTTATGAAATTCTGCCCGATAAATGCATAGGCTGCACAGCCTGCGCAAAGGTATGCCCGACAAACGCCATTACTGGAAAAGTTAAGGAAACTCATGTTATTAATCAGAATAAATGTATAAAATGCGGAGCTTGTATGGCTAAATGTAAATTTAAAGCCATAATAAAGAAGTAACACAAAAATCTCTTCGCAGAAAGGTTGGTTAAATAAACAGATGGAAATGATTAACGTAAAAATCAACGGTATGGATATAGCCGTTCCCGAAGGGTCTACTGTTCTTCAGGCTGCGCATACTGCCGGTATAGACATACCGACGCTTTGTTACCTGAAAGATATAAACGCGATTGGAGCCTGCCGGATTTGTGTTGTCGAGGTAAAGGGTGCAAGGAGCCTTGTGGCTTCATGCGTTTACCCGGTAAATGAGGGTATGGAAATATTTACTAACACTCCCAAGGTTCTGGAATCAAGGAAAAAGACCCTTGAACTTATTCTCTCCGCACATGAAAGGAAATGTCTGTCATGTGTCAGAGCGGGCAGCTGTGAGTTAAAACAGCTTGCTTATGATTTAGGCGTTGAAGACGAAGGATATTATGACGGTGAAAACATTGATTATGAGCTTGACTTGTCAGCTGCTCATATGGTGCGCGATAATAATAAATGTATCCTCTGCCGACGCTGCGTTGCAGTTTGCAGTCATAATCAGGGCGTAGGGGTTATCGGGGCAAACGAGCGCGGATTCAGCACTCATATCAGCTCCGCCTTTGAACTCGGGCTTGGTGAAACGTCATGCATCTCCTGCGGTCAGTGTATTGCTGTATGCCCCGTGGGAGCCCTTACCGAAAAGGATAATACCGACGATGTCCTTAATGCAATCGCCGACCAGGATAAGTATGTAATCGTTCAGACCGCACCCGCGGTGCGCGCCGCTTTGGGTGAAGAATTCGGGTACCCCATCGGCACGAATGTTGAGGGCAAAATGGTTGCCGCACTTCGCAGAATAGGTTTTAAGGGCGTTTTTGACACTAATTTCGCCGCCGACCTTACTATAATGGAAGAAGCGACCGAACTTGTCGAAAGGGTTACAAACGGCGGAAAGCTGCCGATGATAACCTCCTGTTCGCCGGGCTGGATTAAATACTGCGAGCATTACTTCCCTGACATGACCGAAAATCTTTCAACCTGCAAGTCGCCAATGCAGATGTTCGGCGCGGCGGCTAAGACTTATTATGCAGAAAAGCTGGGTCTTGACTCTAAGAAAATGGTTGTGGTGGCTGTAATGCCCTGTACGGCAAAGAAATTTGAAATAGGCAGGGACGACGAAAATGCCGCGGGGGTTCCCGATGTTGATATATCCATCACCACAAGGGAGCTTGCGCGCCTTATTAAAAGACTAGGCATTAATTTCGCAAACCTCCCCGATGAAAAATTTGACGAACCGTTCGGGATTTCAACAGGCGCAGCCATAATATTCGGCGCTACAGGCGGCGTTATGGAGGCGGCTTTAAGAACTGCCGTAAAGATGATAACGGGCAATGACGCGGGTAATATAGATTTTACTGACGTAAGGGGCATAGAGGGGATAAAAGAGGCTTCATACAAAGTGGGGGAACTTGACGTTAAGGTTGCCGTTGCTTCCGGCACCGCCAACGCCGCCAGGCTTTTAAAGAAGGTACAAAGCGGAGAAGCCGATTATACGTTCATTGAGATTATGGGATGTCCCGGCGGCTGCGTGAACGGAGGCGGACAGCCCCAGCAGCCGGCTAAAATCCGTAATTTCGAGGATATAAGAACAATCAGGGCAAAAGCCCTGTACGACCAGGATGCTTCCTCCGAAATCAGGCTTTCACATGAAAACCCTGCTATAAAAGCAATTTACGATGAATACTTTGAAAAACCGGGAAGCCACAAGGCACATGAAATCCTTCATACCTCCTATATTAAAAGGGGACTTTAATAATCTGAAACAAAAAACAGGATACGGCGGTTTAATCCGCTGTACCCTGTTTCTTTTTATAAGAAATACTATGAAGTGCTTGAAAGGGCAGGGGATAGGAAGTTGATACTACTCACCAATTAAAAACATTGAACAATCCAATCTCTGGCGGTGATGCTTTTAATGGTGTCAGGTGATAGCGAACAGACGGTTTCGCAAAGCCTGTTAATAACATTATTAAGAGTTTTAAAAATCTCATTGCGAAAACCGAGTTTGCGGATTTCTTTCCATATCTGTTCAATCGGATTCATTTCCGGTGTTGCAGGCGGCAAAAAGATGAGCTGAATATTCTTCGGCATGATTAAAGTATTTGCCCTATGCCAAGCCGCTCCATCCAAAACAAGAACGATTATGTCGTCGGGAAATTGCAGCGAAAGCTGCCGCAAAAATAAATTCATGCAAGCTGTGTTACTGTATGGCAATATCAGAAAACAAGATTCTCCGCTCAGCGGTTCCACAGCTCCATATACATAGCGGTACTCCCGGATATGGTGGCAGGGTACCGTGGGGCGTAAGCCTTTAAAACACCAGCAATACTTAGGCTTGTTGATTCGACCAAAGCCAGCCTCATCCTGAAACATTAAACGGACGGTTTTGTTCGGCACGTTTGTTCTTATCTCTTTTACTCGTGTGTTAATTTTTTTGAGGCTTCTATCACCTCATTGCCGGCTTTGTTCGGATGCTTGCTGCGCGGCATGATTTTTCGCCATCCATGACGTCTCAGCACTCGATAAATTTGGCTCCCGCCTATGGTATGTCCTACTTTTTCCTCATATGCCGATTTTATCTTGCTTATTTCTATTATCTGCCCACGTTCTGCCTCTTGCTTGTACACGGCTAAAAATTCGGCTTCCTCCGCCTCGCTCATATTCCGCCGATTTCCCTTATACTGTTTTTTCATGTATTCTGTTAATCCGGTCCTGATATATTCGCCCACCAATTCTGTTATGTACTGCTGTTTGTAACCGGT
>DBCY01000117.1 GCA_002293295.1 Ruminococcus sp. UBA946
AACGGAAGTACGTAAAAACACTATTTATAGAAAGGATTTTAATCATGAAGGTAAGAAAAATATTTACTCTGATAACCACTTTTATGCTGAGTGCTATACTCCTCACAGGAAACGTTACGGCATTGGGGGCGCATTCAAATCTATTGCTTAATATGACACAGCCGAAAATTTATGATATAGAGGAGTTTTTAAACGCTCAAGACATATCAATAAATTATGGCGAATTTCCTAACCCTAATAATTATAATTCATTATCAGCAACTTCCGATAGTTTAATAACAAGTAGTAGCGCGGTGGCTGCATACCCATTAGACAATCCGACTTGGATAGACAGTATGCAAGTCAGTTGGAAGGAAGGAAACTCAACAGCGCGGCATACTTTATACAGTCAGTTAGGAGAAGTATACTACTCTGGTTGGGCTCAGCTGACCATGTATTCAAATCACAACGGTACTTATTATAATCCTATTCTCTTTAAGGTTGCGCCTGACACGCTATTTGCAAGTACCGAAACGGTATATCATCCTTTAATAGGTATGAATAGTTCTAATCTTGACCCTTTATTTCGGGCAAGCTACACCGAGGAGAATAACACAATATGAGATTGACGATTTTGATTATAACGGCTATCCCTGTTGGGTTATACTTGACCCTGTATCGTGGGAAGTTATTGACTTTTATTCACCGCTTAACCTATTAATTATGTCAGGATGGAGCGAACCGGATTTCTATTAAATACATAGGTATCCCGCTGTTTATCAGCGGGATACAATCCATTAAAACGGAGGGCTGCAAAATGAATATTACAAGTGTTACTAACACGGAACTAATTAAGATTGTTTCGGGACAAAATAATATCTTTATTCTTGATGATTATAAAAACATCAGGAATGCCGGCGATATAAACGAATATAGGGACACTTTGGAACTCTCACAGGAATATCAAAATCGCTATGATGTTTCAAATATGTCTTCACTGCTTAGTTATACCCCAACATCGAACCTTAAAGTCAAAAGTAATGAGGAATTAGCGGAATATATTGGTGGAATAGGCAAACGAATTGATGAAGCCTTTGGACAGGGAATATTTACCAAAGATGAATATGACCAATTGAATGAAGAACTATCAAAATATACGGAAAGAGCAATAATCACGAACGAGAGTAAAAGAGCATGGCGGGAGGAATCCAGCAAATATACTTCTTTCGGTAGTGCTCCTACAATAAAAGAAATAATGGATGAAATGCAAAAAAAGTCATCTGACAATTACGACAACTATGGCAAATATAGGACTGACCGCAATTTGATTTGGGAATTGATTAATAAGTTTAGATATGGAACCATGCCAGAGTATCTTTGAGAAATATTAAGTCTATTAATAAAATTAAATTTATTTTGGGCTTCAGAAGGCGAGAGGATGATACCAATGGGCTAATTATACATATTTTTTTATTAAGCGCGGATGTGCGCGCCGTTGCCGTCTAATAACTTTAGGTAACGGAAGTACGTAAAAACACTATTTATAGAAAGGATTTTAATCATGAAGTTAAAAAAATTATTTAGTTTTGCGACCACTTTTGTTCTTGCTATCACTATGTTGACGGGAAATGTTAGCGCTGTAGGCGTGGAAAGTATATCTGCTTTTAACCCAAGCAACTTACAGCAATTTTACTCGGCAAATAATACATCTGAAACAAGTATCGGGCACTTTACTCTTCCAACGCCCAGTAATCAATCTTCAATTCAAAATTCTGCGGCTTCAGCAGCTGTTTTTCTTGGAGATATAGGTTTTTCCGATTCATTGTCTCAGCGATGGAGAGTAGGAAATTCTTATGCTACCCATACTTTAAACTGTCGGGTAAGTGAATGCTATGTAGATACAAACATCATTCCGCTTAATTTTTATAAAAACCATAGGGGAACTTACAACAACGTGGTAGCATTTCAAATTCTGGAAGATACGCTCTTTATGAGCGCGGAAACCCTGTATCATCCTTCTACGGGTATGCAGTCAAACTATTATGACCCTGTTTTGGGAAAAGAGACTCCCAGAAGAATGGACTATGAGGATGTTAACTATGTTGGAGCTTTTCTAATAGCAAGAGAAGTTAGCACTGGACAATTTGAGGTTATCGACGTTCTTAGTGATTTTAACCCACTTATTGCTTTTGGTTGGAGCATAGTTGATTTCGGATAAAAACAATACAATTTCTCCCTTAAAAATTATTAAGGGAGAAATTGTAATATTTTTTAGGAGGCTTTATTTATGAACATTACAAGTATGAATGGACAGGAACTTTATAAGCTTATTTTCGGCAAGGAAACAGCGATTGGGTATCATCTGAGCGATGAAAACAAAGAGAAAATATCGTCAGGAACAACCGCTGCGCTTGGTGACATAATGGAGCTATCAACTCAATATAAAACCGACCCTGATACTTCGAGTATTGTTACAATGTTTGAAACCGGGGGTTACGGTAAACTCGGTGAATTGCGGTTTCAGAATTCTTTACAGCCGCTTACGGACGACCAACTGGCACAACATATCGCCGATATTGGCAGACGTTTGGATTCAGCGTATTCGGAGGGGAAAATAACCGAAGAGGAATATAATGAATTAAACGCGAATATGAGCGAATATATATCATATCAAAAAGATAAAAATGATTTTTGGCGTGCGGCAAAAGAAGTATCAACAGAAAGAAGAAATGCCGATTGGCAATTAATTATGCAGGGGCTTATGCCTGACGGAAAATTAAAGCTGGACGAAAGCTTAAAGCATGACTCAGAAGAAAGTCGGGTTCATATGGAAGAATGGCTGGAAGCGATAAAAACCCGCCAATCGAAAATTTCCACAAATATGGATGCCTTCATGAAAATGATAGATAACTATAGGAATGACACTTCAACAAGGTTGCCTTATGTTAAATCAAGGCATTCCGTTCCTGAAAGTATCTTTGAAAAAAAATGTTAGGTCTATGTTGCAATTAACTTTAAAACATATTGTGATATATTTACCTACCTTTATCATCCCGCATATTTTTCCGATTCCTCTCCCGCTTTTATCGTCCCCTCAAAATATCTGAGGGGACGATAAATCAAAAAATAAATAGGGGTGCAGTGTTTATGAACATTACAAGCGTAAGTGGACAAGATTTGTACAGGATTTTGTTCGGTAGGGATGTTGGCACAAAAGTTAATGTTAAGGACGATATCCCTGAAAGTAGAAATCCGGACGGAACAGTCCGGCGTTTTGATCGTTTGGATGTATCAGATACGTATAAGATTGACCCTGATACATCAAGCGTTATTTCATTGTTTGAAACCGGCGACGAAGCATACTCCGCATTGATGAGATTCCGAGGTTTTACAAGCGATAAGGATTTTGCCAAACATTTCGCTGATATTGGAAAACGCCTTGACACAGCTTATGCGGAGGGGAAATTTACAGAGGAAGAATATAATGAGCTTAACACGGGTTTAGGTGAGTATATTTCTCATATGAAAGAAAAGAATGATGTTTGGCGTGCCAAAAGAGAATTGCTCAACGACAGCTCTTTTTCACCTGTTAATATTATGACAGGTGATACAGAGAAAGACAAAAAGATGATGGATGATTTCGGGTTGGAGAAGAAAAAAGCTATTGATTCTATCCTTAACAGGAAGGGTTTTCGCACACCGATTGAAAAAATGATGGAGATGATTAATAATTTCAGATATGCGAATGCGAGCAACTTAAATGGTATTAATTATGGGATTTAATAAATAAAGAATCAAGAACTTCTCAGTAAGAGAAATGATTTATTTAAATAATCCTAATAATGTTCGCTTTTCATAATATATTATATAAAAGCCTCACACATCAGGAAATTTGTCCTGATGTGTGAGGTCTTTTTATTAGAACAACGCAACTATCGGCTTTTTCGTAATTGTTAAGGTGTATCAATAGGAACACCAATTTCTAACAGTATGACAGAACTCTACACAATAAAAAGATACCTCCGTCCCGACCTGCTTGAACAGGCTCAACTGCATAACTTTGACGATTGGGCGGGGGCTTTCGGCGAAGTCGTTTCACAGCTTGAACTCAAACCCGCAGGCGATGGGTTCCGCATGAAAAACCGCTTCTCAAAATTCACGAATATCCCCGAACTTATGCAGATGTACAAGGAATTTGCGGATATTCAGACCTCCGATATGCTACCCGATTTGAAAGTGCCGGAGGTAACGTTCCACAATGTTGTTGTTCAGCCGACCGAACATCAGAAAGAAATGATACAACAGCTTTCGGAACGTGCAAAGCTAATACAAAATAAACTGGTAAAGCCCGAACAGGACAATATGCTTTGTATTACCAATGACGGACGCAAAATCGGGTTAGACCAAAGGCTTCTTAATCCCCTTTTACCTGACGAACCCGGAACAAAGGTCAATGCCTGTGCTGATAACGTACACAGGATTTATAATGAAACAACCGCTAAAAAATCTGCACAAATAATTTTCTGTGATTTCTCGACACCTAAAAATGACGGCTCATTCAATGTTTATGATGATATTCGGGATAAGCTTATCGCAAAAGGTATTCCTAAAGAAGAAATTGCTTTTATTCACGAATATGACAGCGAGGAAAAGAAAAAAGCTCTTTTTGCTAATGTCCGAAAAGGACAGGTACGGGTTTTACTTGGAAGTACGGCAAAGATGGGGAGCGGGACTAACGTGCAGAATAAACTCATTGCACTTCACGATTTGGACGCACCGTGGCGGCCTGCGGATTTATCGCAGCGCCTCGGAAGAATTGAACGGCAGGGCAATGAAAACCCCGCCGTTTCTGTATTTCGTTATGTCACTGAAAGCACATTTGACAGTTATTTGTATCAGACTTTGGAGAATAAACAGCGGTACATTTCACAGATAATGACATCAAAATCTCCTGTCCGTTCTTGCGAGGACGTTGACGAACTGACCCTCTCCTATGCGGAGGTAAAGGCTCTTTGCGCGGGTAATCCGCTGATTAAAGAAAAGATTGATTTAGACGTTTCCGTGGCTAAACTGCGGGCTTTGAAAGCCAATCATGTCAACGAACAGTATCGCCTTGAAGATTCCGTCCTTAAATATTTTCCAGAATCAATCCGCAGGGTTGAAAACTGTATCAAAGGCTATGAAAACGACCTTGAACGCATTAAAAATATTACCGTTCCCGAAGAACAGAAAATGCCCGCCATGACGGTTTACGGAAAGGAATATGCCGATAAGGAACAGGCGGGAACCGCTCTGATTGAAGCCTGCAAACAGTTAAAAGCAAAGGAAACCGCTGAAATAGGCTCTTATAAGGGATTTGATATGTCGTTATCGTATAACAGCTTTAACCAAAGATTCTATCTTGAATTGAAAGGCGATATGTCTTACAAAGCCACTCTCGGCTCAGACCCGCAAGGTAATATACAGCGTATAAACAATACTCTTGACGATATTCCCGATTTGATTGAAAGCAACAGAACGCACCTTGAAACTTTACAATCACAGCTTGAAGCCGCAAAGGG
>DBCY01000202.1 GCA_002293295.1 Ruminococcus sp. UBA946
TCTCTTAAGTTGTTACCATTGATTGAATAATAGTAGTTTAGAAAATAAAACACTCCTTTTTCAGTGAGAATTTAGCTTAGGTCAGTTGTCCCTCTAATATTTATTCTATGCCATAAAACATTGAAATTATTGTTCTGCACAACAACACTATGCAAGTTGGAATTTAATTTATTATGTTTAATATAATGGCGAAAATGTGAAAATAAGTGCTTTACTGTAGTTATAGACGATTTTCCTAACAAAATGTTTTCATATCCCATTTATATATCATGGATAATATCCTCGACAGCTTGTTCCTTGATTTCAATGTCGGCTATCACGGCTATCTTTGAGATTTCAAAAACCAAGTGTCCCGGCGTCGTAATGCTTTTATCTACTTCAAAGCTCCATTTCAATCCATCTGCTTCGGGCGCATTTATCGCGCCAAAGATATCGATAATTGGGACGGGTTCATTAAGATTGACTTTAAACTGGTCCACATATCAAGACAAATTTTTTAAATTCTTAATGGACTAACATCTGCGACAAGACCCATTACATCAGGGAGGACTTCTTGGAACAGGTTGTTTTGCAGGAAATACGCCGTCTGACGAAGTTTGCGGGCAGATATGAGGATGAATTTGTTGAAATAGTAACGGGACACTCAAAGGAAGTTTCCGAGATTGACCGGAAGCTGAAGAAGCAGGAACTCAGCAAATTAACCGCACGTGATAAAGAACTGGATAAATTATTTGAGCGTACTTATGAGGACAACCTTTCAGGGAAGCTTTCCGATGAGCGGTACGCGAAGATGACAAGAAACTATGAGATTGAGCAGGGCGAGCTTTCCGTAAAAATCAAGGCTTTACGTACTGAACTTGAGAAATCCTCGGACAAGACCGTTACTGCCGATACATTTATCAATACCGTCCGCAAGTACACGAGGGCGAAAAAGCTTTCAGAACGTATGCTGAATGAACTGATTGAACGGATAGAGGTCTTTCACGCTGAAATCATAGATGGTGTTAAGACTCAGAAGCTTATAATCCATTTCAACTGTATCGGCAGAATTGGTATTCCCGATGATATTCCCCTTGAACTACCCGAAATAACGCTGATACTAATCCCCAATAAAAAACATTGAAAAAAATCTGCGTAAAAACCGTAAAGAATGGTTTATACTTGATTTTTTATATGTTTTCAATCGGTTATTAGTATGAATACCCGCAAGGGCGTTTTTTTCCTGCTCGGCATGAGAGGGGAGATAAAAAATAATCTTACAGGACTTAATTTCTCAAATCCTATAAGATTAATCATACTGGCACGCCTGACAGGAGTCGAACCTGCGGCCTACAGAGTCGGAGTCTGTCGCTCTATCCATCTGAGCTACAGGCGCATATGTAAATGCTCTTTTTGATGCAAAGAGCATTTTATTAAAAGTTAATTTGTCACATTGAGCTTTGAGCCTTTTGAAATATCTATGGCGGTATGGGACAAATATTCTGCAACCTTTTGAGGTTTAGACATGCCGCTCATCTCGCTCAGCAGTTCGTCCTGCATATTCTTAAATCTGTTGTAAGCCAGCTTGTCGTTATCCATAACCATTTTGTTGATTTTATTATGCTCCCTTATTTTTTTTTGTAATTCAAGAAGCTCATTATTAAGCGAATCAATCTCTTCAAATTTAAACAAATCCCTTATCTGACTTTGCTTATCAATGGACTGTTCGTTAATGAACCGCTTAATGTCGAGAGATATGCCGTCAACTATAGTAACTATTTTCTGCCTCTGCTCAATAAGCTCGCCTACGCCGTCAATATCCTCGTATAACATCTGAGAGGTAATCTCATTGAAGTGTTCAAGCTGATTAATCTTTTTATCAATTAAATCAATAAGTATTTTATCCATATAAGACTCCGTTCAGCCGCTGACGGCAATTTGAAATTAACTTATTCCGGCTTGAATATTTTTCAAGCCGGCTTTTTTGAACCGAACGGTTATGCGCTTTTACTTGCTTCGGCAAAAGCGTCCCGAAGCTCTGTAAAGAGCGGTAGCAAATCCTTCAATACCTGGGAGTCTTTCCTTATATTCGCTTCGGTAAGACGGTCGGAAAAGTAATCGTAAAGCGAAGCTAAGTTTCCAGTTATTTCATAATTTACCTTAAGACTTGAAGTGAAAGCGTCGACTATATCCTTAACGCGCCGTATGGAATTGTGGGCCCTTACAATATTATTATCCTCAATGAATATTATTGCTTTATTAATCTCAATAATAGCCTTATCATAAAGAGCCAGCAGCAATTCTGAAGGGGTCATGGTAGTGACGGACTGCTGCATAAACTTCTGGTAAGGATTCTGCATCATAAACAATCATCCTCTGCATATTATAATGGTTATCCGGCAATATAAAGCCAGCGGTTGCCGGTGCGGTTACAGACACTAAAATTAATAGTCAGTCATAAACATAGCCGCCTGGGAGTTCATAGCGTTAATATACTTTTCAAGCGCGGTAAATGTTCTCCAGTGACGGTCAAGTTCGGCTTCATATTTTTGTTTAAGGGAATCGACAAGCTTTTGCATTGAAGTTATTTCAGTATAAAGAGCATTTTTCTTATCGGTTCTTGTTCCTTCGCGGCCGGCTACTGCGGTAAGGTATCCTACGCCGGAAGAACCGTTCGCGCCGCTTGTTGCGATTGCCCTGCTAATGGCGTTGTCTACTTTATAAGCCATGCCCGTGGACGGGTTGGTGAAAAATTCAATGGCTTTATCACTGTGATTGTTCAAAAATTCATCCAGTTTATCCTCGTCAATAGAAAGCTTTCCGTTATCAGTCCACTTAGTTGATTTTATGCCCATATCGGCAAGTGTAGCGCCTCCGACAGCCGAACCCATTGCGCTTAACAGTGAATTGTAGATGTTGCTTAAATAGCCGTCCTGATACAAAAGCCCCTGTTTTGCCTTTTCATTCCATTTGTCAATATCATCCTGGTCCATTTCCTCTTCCTGTTCTTCGGTAAGAGGGTCGAAATAAGAACCCTGGTCCTTAGGACGGGCGGTTGACATTTCTTTATAGATACCGTCAATCAAAGTATTATAATCATTGATAAAGTTTACTATCAAATCCTTAATGGGAGCCGTATCCTTTTTAGTTTCGACCGTGACATATTCGTCTTCGCTTGCGGCGTCAAATTCCTTAAGTCCGGCAACGTTTATAGTAGTACCGTCAAAAGTATACGAATTAGTTGCGTTCGTATAGGTTACCTCATCGCCGTTTTCATCAAGAAGGGTGATGGTGCTGTCCTTGCCTTCAACCCTTGACGGGTCCTCTCCGAACAGAACATTATAAATATTTCCGTCGGTATTTTCTGTTACGGTAGATGTGCTGTTAATAACGGCGACGTATTTTTCGGTTTCGGAGCTGCCGCTTTCATATCTTTGCCATGCCTTCACTTCCTGAGTATCGGGGAAAGAACTGCCTTCAACAAGGGTATTTCCCGCTTCCAGGGACTGATTGGCGCCTGTGTCCTGCGTTTCAAGCTTAAATGACTGGTTAAACGTGCTGTAAGACATTGTAACGCCCAGACCGGCATTATTCACGGTATTAAGCATTTCCTGAATAGTTGTGGAATCGGTGAAGGAGAAAGTTTTTCCCGCAATCTCCATATCATAATAATTAACGGTTTTAGTTTCGGGTACGGCAACATTGCCCTTAAAATCAGGGTCGGTGATTAAAGTGCCGGAGTTATCCTCCTTAACGTCAAAATAACCCTTATCCTCATCGAACAGGTAATTGTCAAGAGTGTAGGTCGTAGTGACGGTACGGGATGCCTGAAGCCCGGTGGCAAAGGCTATAGAGCCTAAAGTGGCGTCGGTATTGACTTTACTGAACGCATCGTTATTAAGACCGACATAAGTATTGTTTTTTATACTGAAAGTATGGGTGATGCCGCTTCCTGTATTGTCGGCATATGTCATTTTACCGTTTTCGTCGACTTCGAAATATTTATCGGTAGTAGAGTTAAAGCCTGCGTTCAAAGCGTCTTCAAAGCTTGCAATCGCTTCGCCTTTGCTCTTTCCGCTGAAAGTAATATTTTTTGAAGTGCCGTTTAACGTAACGTTCAAAGTCAGGGATTTGCCGTTTGTATATTCATCTTCGGCAGTCTGTAACGCTTTTTGCGCATCCAGATAGTTTTTCTCGACAGTAGTGAATTTTTCCTTTGCCTCTTCAACTGCGGTTAAATGCGCTTCACGGTCTTCATCAGAAAGAGCAGCAAGCTGGTCTTCATCATAAAGCTGAGACAGGGCTTCATATTCCTCGCCCGCAGCCTGGAGGTCTGTCTCCGCCGTGCTGAAAGCATCAAGAGCCGAGGTATAATTATCATCAATTTTATCGAAGTTATCGAAATTTATTTTTATACAGTTCTCAATAAGACCCGCGTCGCCCGTTATACTTGCTTTTGTTGCCGCGGAAGAGCCTGTTATAGTATAAATCGCTTCTTTGGCGGTAGACGAAGCGGTTGCCGTTACCTTGCTGTCAGAGGCTGTCGCAAGATATTTTGACATACTTGAATACGCTTTAACGGAACTTGACGAAGTCAGCGAAAGGTATTTATCCTGAAAAGACGAAAGTGCGGAAATCTGTTTACGGTAGGCTTCCTGTCTCCACTGAAGAGTCTGAAGCTTCTGTGCTTTTCTGTTATACCTTTGTCTGGCTGCCATAGCCATAGCCTTAACCATGTTTTCGGTATCGGTCAGACCGGAAGCGAGTCCCGGCATTCTGGTTAAATTTGAAAGCAAATTCGCACTCGAAGAAGAACCTGTTGCTGCCATACATAACACTCCTTTTATAATGTTAATCGTTGTTTATATTCTTATTCTTGCGGGCATTGATAAAGCTGCTGATTAATTCTGATTTAGGCTTATTGACAGCCGCCTGTATATTAAACCTTTCGGTATCGTACAGCTCGTTTCTGATAATTTTAATATCAGCTGGCGCGTCTATTCCGATTTTTACCCTGTCTTTTGATATATCGATAACTGTAATCTTTATATTATCGCTTACGATAAAACCCTCGTCTTTTTTTCTTGTAAGAACCAGCATATTATGATTCCTCCTTCAGAAAAACAGGATGCTTCAGAGGATAATTCTCATTGGCAATAAACTGAACAGCTTTATTGTTTGAAAAATTTATAATGACAGGGCTTTTTAAGTTTACGGTGGAATCCTTATATTCTTCAGGGATAACCGCTATGGAAAGATACATGATTTCATCATTTTCGGCATAGTTTATAATCTCAGCCGCTTCCTTATCCAGAATAACGGAATAATCAGGGACAAATTCAAAAGGATTAAATACGATAAAGCAAAGGTCGGGATTGGTAACGGACTGCAGCCACATAGGGTAGACATCGTCCCCTAAAGGGGAAAGAAGAACAAATTCACGATTGTCCTCAAAAGCAAAAATACCGGCAGGGAAATCAATCACCTGGTTTTCTGATATTTCAACTTCACTGAAATCTCTTGTTATAATAATCATACTGAAAACATCCTTTTCTGCCCGGTGTTAATTTTAAGCAAAAACGTCCATTTCACCTTTATAATTAGGGTCGGCGCTTCTGGGGAAATAGATGGGGTCGCCGAGATATTCAATTTCAAGGCGGGGCATCTGATTGATAATTATTTCAATCTTACCCGGAATAAACTCAAAATCCCGGTTTTCAAGAGCAGTCAAATCCTGGTCGTTCAACGTATAGTTAACGCTCAGCTTGCCGTTGTCAAAGCTGACTCCTTCGCCGCTGTTGGATTTAGGAAGGGCGTTAAGTATGGAATCCAGGCTCCGGGTGGCTTTTTTTACGCCGACGTTCGGATTAAAACCGGTTTTTGCGGCAGGGCTGTAAGCGGTGCGTTCAGGTTCGCCGTCCGCTCCCATTTTTGCTACAGCCTGGTAGGTGAATGAAAGCGCTTCATTATATGAAGGGGAAGGTATAAAGGTATCGAATTTTCTCTGGTCTAAATCGACGCTGACAGAATCAGCCTGAAGGCACAATGAATTTCCGCGCTGCCCGAAATTCACCGAGGGCAGCTTGCTTTTTGCGTTTTCAAGCGCTTTAAGTTCAGCTCTCGTCACATTTACTTCAATTTCAATCGGTATACGCTTATAACTTAATAATTGTTCCATATAACGCCCATGCCATAAATTTGTTGAATCCCGTGAAAAATAACGGCATGGGCTTACACCGCCTTTCCTCGTCCCTGAGAGTATTCCTCACGTTAATACACGCCCCTTTGAAGTTATGAACCGCGTGAAAACAACAGTACGGGCTTATACCGCTTTTCCCTCATCCTTTGAGAATATTTTCACGTTTAACCGTCAGTTATTATTTATTTTAATTAAAGGATTTAAATATAGCCGTAAGTTTATACGAAATCAAAAAGACTTAAGGGGAGAACCCTTGAGCTTAGCTGAAGAGCCGCATTATAAGCGGCTTCTAAAGATTCCATATTAGAAATTTCCGCTTCAATATCAACGCCTTCGACATCATTCTGGCGTTCAAGCAGACTGGTTTCATACTCGGAGTTTTTTTCAAGATAAAAATCAACGCTGTTTTCTTTGCTTCCCAATGAAGTAACCGCGGATAAAACATACCCGTTGGCGTTATTTATTCTGTCAATCAGCCCGTTAGCGGTGGAAAGGTCGCCGTTGGCAAGCGCTTCGGCTGCGTCATAAACAAGCTGAATCATATTTTTTGACTGACCGAGCTCGTCAACACCGCTGCCTGTAAGCTTCGCTCCGTTAAGGGAAATATCCATTGCGGTCTGAGGGTCGACTTCATAATTGTCATTATATTTTATACCCATTCCTACATCTACGAAAATAGGCTTTGAACCTGGGAAAAGAAGCGAATTGTCGCCTTTGTCCCGGGCGTCTTCAAAATTAAGCGTATATTCTGTTTCGGTCTCCGTTCCGTCGTCATTATAGACGAAAACCGAATAATCGCCGTTAGCGAGCGTATTGTAAGGGGCTTTGGTGCTGTCTGCGTCCAATGGTATACCGTTATAGCATACCACTTTTTTATCACCCGAATCATACAGAACCGTTCCGTCGCCGGATTCAAGCCTGCAGGCTTCATAGGTAAAAGGCGTACCCCCGTTGCTTGTTCCCCCGAAAACCTGACGTTCGGCAAAGTCTGCATTCATAAGCGACATCATAAAATCAGCGGTTTCTCTCAGTTCAAGGGCTATTGCCTGACGCTGTTCCGTTTCTAAGGTAGTGTTGCAGCCCTGATTCAGCTTTATGCCGACAACCTGCACGTACTTGTCGTTTATTCCCATAAGGTTGGTTTCAGCCATGTTGTATATTTCCTTGGCGGTTCCGAGGTTATCCTTATACATGGCCATATTGCTCAGCTGGCGTCTTGTAGCCATTGCCTTAGTTGCGTTGATTGAATCCTCCGAAGCCCTTTTGTATGCTTTCTGCGTCAGCGTCCTTTCAAGGGACTTCAGCATGCTTTCGAGGGATTTGTTGGTATTCCTCAGATATTGTCTTTCCTGTATATTATTGGTAACTCTCATTATAAAAACCTCCGCGTTTAGTAGTTAGAAAATAGTAGCTGGTAGCTAGTAACTAATTAACAATTAAGAATTAACA
>DBCY01000115.1:0-1605 GCA_002293295.1 Ruminococcus sp. UBA946
TTATCGAACACGCCCTAGTATTAACAGACAGGCGGAACATCGGAAAGGAAGTACATATAAATGAATATGCGTTCAGTGTTAAGCGGGGTCACGGCTTTGCTGCTTGTCGGCTGTTTTTACACCTTTTCATACTGTATAGTGGAAGAGGTTGATGAAAATGCGATTTCAGCCGAATATTACTATGCTACCGAACCGGAGGAAACCGATGACGGGAATCAGGAAAACAAAAGGAAAGCTTCCGGTACATATAACGATATTGTAATTCATATTCCCCCCGTTTTTAACGAGGATGTCCCCCAAAATAAAAAGCCGGCGGAAACCGAAGCGCCGTCTGACGAAAACGAACCGGAAACCGGCGGTTCCCAGCCTTTGCCAGATGCCGGGGGAAATGCGGTTACCACCCTGCCCGATGAAGTTGCTGACGAAGGGGCGGAAACGCCCGTTTCCGATGTTTCAAACTCAAACGCGGACGATGCTCCTTTAGCTGACGGCTCTGAGGATGATGACGAAGAGCTTACGGTCGCTGACGAGGACGGGGAAATCATACTGGAGGCTGAGGACAATGAAGTTTATGCCGGTGACGAAACAATAGACATCATGCTTGCCTCCCGATTTGCTCAGACTGATTCAACAACTGTTACAGTCCCCCCGGAGGAACTGCCCGGTGATAGTCCCTTTATACCGGCTGCCGACATTATAATTACGGTAAACAATGAGGATATGTTCAGTCCGCCGCCTTATGAGCCGACGGCGGTAAATACTGCAGGTGAAACCCTGTACGCAAGGTATAACGGCTCCGTGCATACCGCAGACGCATATGAGCTGATTTGCATGATTGTGAACAATGAAGTATCGGCGAGCTTTAACGACGAAGCTATAAAAGCCCAGGCAGTGGCGGCATATTCCTATGTCAAATACCATAACGTAAATAACCTTACCCCGACAGTCCTCGTAAAATCAAACCCGCCGCAGATAATAAAGGACCTTGTGGCTGAGGTTATGGGGACAGCCTGTTATTACGGCGGCAATGTCGCCCAGACGGTTTATATGGCTTCGTCATCGGGGTTTACCGCTTCCTCGGCTAATGTGTGGGGCGGGGATTTCCCTTATCTTCAAAGCGTATCATGTCCTTTCGATATTGATAACGACCCGAATTACGGAAAAGTAATAAGGTTTAATGAAAAAGACGTAAAAAAAGCCCTTGAAAGCTCACTCGGGATTATGCTTTCCGATAATCCTCAGGACTGGCTCCGTATAACGGGTTATGCTGACGGCAACTATGTTTCAAGAATAGATGTGGACGGTCAGACGACCGTATCGGGCAGAAAACTGCGCGAAAACATCCTCGGTTACGGTTTAAAGAGCGCGGCTTTTGACGTTTCCTACAGCGACGGTATTTTTACGTTTATTACATACGGTTACGGCCACGGCGTCGGCATGAGCCAGAACGGTGCTAATTACCTGGGCAAACAGGGTTATTCCTACCAGGAAATTTTAAAGTATTATTTTACCGGAATTGAAGTATATTAGCTTTTACAATGGTATATAAATAATGCGTACTGAATATAATTGTTCGGTACGCATTATTAGGGCGTGTTCGAAAAT
>DBCY01000115.1:1706-5276 GCA_002293295.1 Ruminococcus sp. UBA946
AATTATCGAACACGCCCTAGTTTTATAAAAAAGGTAGATAAAAATGACTGCGTATGAAATAATTTTAAAGAAGAAAAACGGCAGCGAGCTGTCCTATGATGAAATTAAGTGGCTTGTAGACGGATATGTCGCCGGGGAAATACCCGATTACCAGATGTCGGCTTTCCTTATGGCCGTCTGCTTTAACTCGCTTTCAGGCAGGGAAACATCCGATTTGACCATGATAATGGCTGAATCGGGAGATATGTTCAGACTGTCACTTGACGGATTCAGCGCCGATAAGCACAGCACAGGCGGGGTAGGCGACAAAACAAGCTTCATAACGGCGCCTTTAGCCGCGGCATGCGGCGTTTATGTTCCTAAAATGTCGGGGAGGGGACTCGGGCATACCGGCGGAACGATTGACAAGCTTGAATCAGTTCCGGGGCTGAGGACTTCGCTTGATTATGATGAATTTACCGGGGTTGTAAAAAAAGCCGGATTTTGCATAGCCGGACAAACAGGTTCGCTGTGTCCCNNGCATACCGGGGGCACCATCGATAAGCTGGAAAGTATTCCGGGCTTTTCCACTACCCTGCCTTTTGAGCGTTTTAAAGGGCAGGTGCGGGAGATCGGGCTGGCGCTGATCGGTCAGTCGGAAAATTTAGCGCCCGCCGATAAAAAAATCTATGCTTTAAGAAGCTGCACCGCAGCCGTTGACAGCATACCCTTAATCTGCTCGTCAATAATGAGCAAGAAGCTTGCAGCCGGCGCGGACGGCATTGTACTGGACGTTAAGGTCGGCGGAGGCGCGTTTATGAAAAATACCGAGGACGCCGTCAGGCTTGCCGAAGCTATGGTAAGCGCAGGAAAAAAAGCCGGGAAAAAATGCAGCGCGGTCCTTACCGGCATGGATAAACCCCTCGGAATGTCGGTGGGGAATTCCCTTGAAGTAATTGAGGCAATCGAGACGCTGAAAGGCAGGGGTCCTGAAGATTTAGCCGAGGTTTCGGTTACGCTTGCGGCTGAAATGCTTGAGCTTGCCGGAAAGGGTTCTCCTGAAAAGTGCCGTTCTCTTGCCGAAGAGGCGCTGAATTCGGGAGCCGCCCTTAAAAAACTGGAAAAAATGATTGAGCTTCAAAACGGAGACCCGCATGTCATCTACGATTATTCACTTTTCCCGAAAGCGCTTTATTCCTGTGAGGTTTATTCGCCGGAAGACGGCGTTATTACAGGAATTTCCTGTGAAAAGACAGGTCTTATATCCCTTTCGCTCGGAGCGGGCAGAAAAACAAAGGATGCCGCTTTAGATTATTCCGCCGGGATTGTTTTTGACAGGACTACCGGAGATACCGTCAGAAAAGGTGAAAGGCTCGCCGTTCTCTATTCAAGCAGTATGTGCGATTTCAGCGGCATTTTGAGTGAATTTACGGATGTGTTTCAATTCGGATGTGAAGAAATGATGAAAAATCAAAAAAATATAATAAAATTTATAAAAGGGTATTGACATCTAATATTATACGTGATATAATATTGTTGTCAAGCAAAGCAAACGTTCTTTTTAAGCGTTATAAACATTCTTAATTTTTAAAGGAGGAACTATAATGAACGATATTTTTGAGAAAATCGGGAAAACCATAACTGAAACAGGCAAGGTTGTCGGTGAAAAAACCAAGCAGGTCGGCGATATTGCAAAATTAAACGCTAAAATTATCGCTGCCGAGCATTCAATCAGCGACAACTACTTTATCCTGGGTAAATTCTGTTATAAGAAATTCAAGGATTCGCCCGACGAAGAAATCGCTGAGGTTATTAACGGCATAACTGCTTCGTTTGAGTCTATTGCGGAGATGAAAGCGCAGCTGCTGTCAATCAAAGGCGTTGTAAAATGCCAGAGCTGCGGAAGCGAAGCTCCCGTTGAGAATGATTTCTGCGGGAAATGCGGGACTAAGCTTGTAAAACCCGAACCGGCTGTCTGCGAATGCGAAGGCGGCGCCTGCGAAACGGAAGGAGACGTTATTTGCGTGGCGTCCGATGAAGAAATCGCTGAGGATACCGTTCAGGAATAATAATTGAAAAATACCATTATTCCTGAAACCAAAAAACTCCCTGCTTTGCGGTGCGGGGAGTTTTTATATGCATATTATACAAATTATAATTAAAACAAAATGAATTTATAACGTTTACTTAATAAATATCCGGCATGAAATTACATAATATGTAAATTTATTAAATTTTATAGTGGAAAGTGCTGTAATATTTACTGTTTTTATAAATCAAATTAATTAAAGCTACAAAAATTATAAAACCTATTGAAATTCCTGCTGAAAAGTATTAGAATTATTTAATAAGGGTTAGTATTAATCCTCATTCCTGAATCCTTAATCCTAATCAACTATAAAGGTGGAATATAAATGGGAGCGAATATCATACTTTACGGACCTCCGGGTACGGGAAAAACATACAATACCGTCTGCTACGCTATTTCCATTATTTACGGGCGTCCTGTCAGAGAGGTCATGAAGGATAATTATGATGATTTGCTCGAAAAATACCATGCGCTTAAAAATCTTTACGGACAGATTGAATTCTGCACGTTTCACCAGTCCTTCGGGTATGAAGAATTCGTCGAGGGTATAAAGCCTGTCTTTATTCAGGTTATGAACGAGCGCGGCGAGCGTTCCCGCAAGGAGGAAATGGTTTACAAGGTTGACGAGGGCATATTTAAAAGCTTCTGCGTCGAGGCTTCAAAAAACCCCGATGAAAAATATATTTTTATTATTGATGAAATCAACCGCGGCAACGTTTCAAAAATCTTCGGCGAAATGATTACGGTTATAGAACCGACGAAGCGTCTCGGTCAGGTCGAGGCTGCTTCTGTTATGCTCGCTTATTCAAAGGAAGACTTCGGGGTTCCCGATAATGTTTATATACTAGGCACTATGAATACCGCCGACCGTTCCATAGCAATGCTCGATTCGGCTTTAAGGCGCCGTTTCGATTTTGTTGAAATGCTTCCCAATCCTGATTTGCTGGAGGGCGTTATCGTCGAGGGCGTCGATATACGCCAGCTGATGACCAAAATCAACAAGCGTATTGAAATCCTGATTGACAGGGACCATACAATCGGTCATGCCTATTTTCTGCAGCTTAAAAACCGTCCGGCGCTTAACGTGCTTGCACATATATTCAAGAATTCAATTATTCCTCAGCTTCAGGAATATTTTTATGACGACTATGAAAAAATCCGGCTTGTTCTGGGCGACCCCAACAAGGAGGTAAACGAGCAGTTTGTACGGGTATCCCCCGTTGACTATACACAGGTTTTCGGAACGAGAGCGGAGCAGTACCTTGAAAACGACGAGGTTTATACCATTAACAACGCCGCGTTCGCAAATATTAATTCTTATCTTAAATTATAGCGGTCAGAACGGCAAGGCAACTAGAGCGTGTTCACATTACCCATTCTGCGTGTCTAATGGCTGAATTTTTATCAGTCGTTGTTAAATTTCCTTGTAATACAGCAAGTATTACTGCGAAAATTTGCCTAGTCTGACAAAAATTCCGCTCATAATCCACACAGCTCGTTTA
>DBCY01000199.1 GCA_002293295.1 Ruminococcus sp. UBA946
TTTGAGTAATTTTACTCAAAAACCTTGCACTCGAATAATCGAAAAATGCTTTTACGTCGCATAGCGACGGCATTTTTCAATTATTCAGCAGACATTATTTAACAGTAAACCCGTTATAAAGCCCGAATTCCTTCTATGTATATTATAACATATATTCTCAGAATTTCAAGCAGGAACTGTTATTTGTTTGTGATTAATAAATTTTAATATATATATTGCATTTAACATCATAATTATGTTATAATGTTTTTCAGAGCCTGTCCGGCATTTATAGTTTAAACCGTACAGTATAAAAATCAAAAGAAGGAATTATAAAATGAACAATAATAATATTATAACTCTTGAAAATATTTCCGTTGCCTTCGACGGCGAATCTGTTCTTAATAATATAAATTTAGAAATCAGGGACAAGGAATTTGTGACGCTGCTGGGACCGTCCGGGTGCGGTAAAACTACTTTGCTTCGTTTAATAGGAGGGTTCCTTACACCCGACAGCGGAAACATTAAATTTGAAAATAATATAATTAATGACATACCGCCCTATAAGCGGAACGTTAATACGGTTTTCCAGAAATACGCGCTTTTCCCTTTTCTTAATGTATATGAAAATATAGCGTTCGGTTTAAAGGTAAAAAAGGTCCCCGAAAGCGAAGTAAACAAACGCGTCAAGAAAATGCTTGAGCTTGTCGAATTAATCGGATATGAAAGACGTTCAGTCACTAACCTTTCGGGCGGACAGCAGCAGCGTGTTGCAATAGCGAGGGCTCTGGTAAACGAACCGAAGGTTCTTCTGCTTGACGAACCTCTCAGCGCGCTTGATTTAAAACTAAGAAAAGAAATGCAGATTGAACTGAAACGTATTCAGCAGCAGCTGGAAATCACCTTTGTCTTTGTCACCCATGACCAGGAAGAAGCTCTGACCATGAGCGACACCGTTGTGGTAATCAATAACGGCGTTATCCAGCAAATCGGTTCTCCCGTCGGTATTTACAACGAACCCGTTAATGCCTTCGTAGCGGATTTTATAGGTGAAAGCAATATACTGGACGGTATAATGAAAAAGGATAAACTGGTAGAGATAGGCGGATTTGAATATGAATGCGTCGATTCCGGATTCGGTACAAATACACCCGTGGATGTTATAATCCGTCCCGAGGATGTTAAGCTTGTTAAACCCGGCACATCCAATATCAACGGGATTGTTGAATCGGTTGTGTTCAAGGGCGTTCATTATGAAATGGAAATTGCGGCATATGACCACAGATGGCTTGTGCATTCGACAAAATCGGCTGAACCGGGAACCGATACGGGTATTTCGTTTAAACCATACGACATACATATTATGAAAAAACTCTGATAATAACCCGCCGAACATAAAAGTATTTCAAAGGATGAGTGCTGATGAAAAGAATAATTTCCGTGCCGTATCTGATATGGATGGCGGTATTTACCGTAGTTCCGCTTATAATGGTTGCATATTTCGCCTTTACTGACAGCGAAGGCCGCTTTACATTAATCAATGTCGCCAACGTGAGCCGGTATACCAATATATTTATACGTTCAATCGGCTTTGCCGCAGTCGCCACTGTAATATGCCTTATTATCGCATACCCGCTTTGCTACATACTTTCCAAACTGGACAGGAAATACCAGGGTACCGTGCTGATGATTGTAATGCTTCCTATGTGGATGAACTACCTTCTAAGAACATACGCCTGGATGACTTTGCTCGGCAATAACGGTATAATCAATCAAATCATTTCATTTATGGGATTTGAACCCGTAAAGATGCTTAATACTTCGGGAGCCGTTATCCTGGGTATGGTTTACAATTATCTTCCCTTTATGATTCTGCCCATTTATTCGGTTATGGTAAAGATTGATGAAAGCGTTCTTACCGCGGCTAAAGATTTGGGATGCAATGCCAGAGCCGTGCTTTTCCGCGTAGTCCTTCCGTCGACATTCCCCGGAATAACCTCGGGAATTACAATGGTATTCGTGCCGGCTATCAGTACGTTTATAATTTCACGGATGCTGGGCGGCGGCTCGCACATGCTAATCGGCGATTTAATCGAAATGCAGTTCCTCGGAAACGCATATAATCCTAACCTTGGCGCCGCTATTTCGCTTGTCCTGATGGTAATCATCCTTTTGATTATGTCAATCCTGAATCAGTTCGACAACGAAGATGACAGGGTGCTTATGTAGGAGGTCAGGGATGAGGAATAAGGAGTCAGGAATTAGCGATAAAGATAATTACTGTCCGTTAATTATTACAGAAAGGTTGCTGAAAGCTTGAAAAATAAAATATTATCCCGGATTTATGTCGGTCTGGTTCTTATGTTTTTATATGTTCCCATTTTTGTACTGATAGTATTCTCCTTTAATGAAACGAAAAGCCGTTCTGTTTTTTCGGGATTCACATTTGACTGGTATGTTAAGCTTTTTCAGAATGAGCTTATTATGAGTTCCTTGCTCAATACGATAATTATTGCCGTTATTGCGTCCGTTTTATCCACCATTCTCGGAACAGCCGCCGCCGTGGGCATTAATAATATGAAAAAGCTCCCGCGTTCGCTTACAATGCAGGTTACTAACATACCCATAATAAATCCGGAAATCGTAACAGGCGTATCCTTAATGCTGCTGTTCGTATTTTTTTCCGCGCGCATGCATTTTGAATTCGGGTTCGTGACCCTGATTATCGCACATATTACATTCAATGTTCCTTATATAATACTTAACGTTATGCCCAAATTCAGGCAAATGACTCCAAATTTATATAATGCGGCGCAGGATTTGGGATGCAGTCCCGCAAGAGCTTTTTTCAAGGTGGTGCTTCCTGAAATTATGCCCGGCGTCATTTCCGGTTTTCTTATGGCGTTCACCTTTTCTCTTGATGATTTTGTTATCAGTTACTTCACAAGCGGAGCGACGTCCCAGACTCTGCCGATTACGATTTACTCCATGACAAGAAGAAAAATAAGCCCGGAAATAAATTCTCTTTCAACACTTATCTTTATTGTTATAATAATAGTGCTTATTGTAAAAAACATAATCGAATCAAGGAACATTAAGAAAAGGAGCGTTAAAACTGATGGATAGAATCAGGAAGCTGAACGTTTTTATAATCCTGTTAACATTCTTTTTCGTCTTTTCATCATGCTCATCGGATGATGTGTCAGCTGATGAAGAGGATATTGAAGCACTCAGCCTTAATATAGAAGATGAAGATTATTATAAACGTTTTTCCGGAGAAGGATTATCAATAAATGTTTACAACTGGGGAGAATACATTTCCGACGGAAGCGACGGCACACTGGACGTAAACGGCGAATTTACCGAATTAACAGGAATAAAAGTTAATTACACCACCTATGCTACAAATGAGGAATTATACGCCAAGCTCAAAGGCGGAGGTTCGTCGTATGATATAATTATACCGTCCGATTATATGATTTCCCGTATGATAAAGGAAAATATGCTGCTTCCCCTTAACCATGGCAATATTCCTGCTTTTTCAAATATCATGGATAAATTCACAGAACCTGAATATGACGCCGGAAGCCGTTATTCGGTTCCTTATGCATGGGGAACAGTCGGTATTATTTATGACAATACCATTGTCGAGGAAGAGAATATCGACTGGGATATACTGTGGAATGAGGATTACACCGACAGAATACTTATGTTCGACAATCCGAGGGACGCTTTTGCCATTGCGGAAATCATGCTAGGATATTCAATCAACACCGAGGACCATTTCGAGCTGCAGGCTGCCGGTGAAATACTGAAGGAACAGAAAAAGGTTGTCCAGTCATATGTGATGGATGAGATTTTTGATAAAATGGGAGCCGGAGAGGCTGTTATCGCTCCGTATTACGCAGGAGACGCAATTACGCTCATGGACGAATATGAGGATTTGTCGTTCGTCATACCGGAAAGCGGAACTAATCTTTTTGTTGACGCAATGTGCATACCGAAATCAAGCCGGAATAAAGAAGCCGCCGAAATGTATATTAACTTTATGTGCGAACCCGATATTGCATATTCCACCACTACTTATATAGGTTACTCAACTCCGAATTCGGCAGCGTTTGATATGCTTGACGATGAAATTAAAAACGACGGCATATCCTATCCCGATGATGAATATATACAAAGCAGAACCGCCGTTTTCCGTAACCTTTCCGATGAAGCAAACATGATAATGCAGACCTTATGGACAGAAATGAAATCCTCCGAAGCCAACTCCCCTAATCAGTGGATTGTCCCTGTATTTATGCTGGGATGCATAGCTGTCTCACTTTTTATTCTTATAAAAAGACAAAGAAAAAGGAAAAAGGATATGTTCTGACAGAATTTACAATAAGTATCCCCCAGTGTAGCTGGGGGATACTTATTTAATTTAATCATTAACTTAATGATTAAATATTAATTTCTGGATTATACAAATGTTAAAATGTACGATAGTAATAATCGTACAGTAACCTTTCGTATATACATATATAACTTTACCATTAAAATAATCTAGCTGCAGGCAATTCTCTTGACCCAAGATTCTGTTCAAATTTACATCGGGTACATTTTTCTATCTTTATTTCCCTACGGTCATCTGCTATATATGATACTTCATAAGTTATTATCTCAAAATTATGGTTTTCTGCATTACAATTGTTGCATATACAGGTAATAGGGATGTTGTTTTGAGGAAAATTTTCTGACGAACAGGATTTACATAAATATCCATCTAATAGTCTTGCGATATCGTTCTTAATTTCCTTGCTTTCTGGTAGCCGTAAAATATAAAAAAGCATATCTTTATTTTTTATTTTCTCTAATGCCACATGATAATTTTCTTTATCGTTTAAAACGATTTCTGCAAGAACCGCTTCATTAGTTAGCTTTTTTATAGCAACTTCGCGTACGGAAGTCTCTTTGTCTGTTTGTGCAATAACAGTAAGTAAAGATTCATCGTTTAAATTATTTATAGCAGCTTTACGAACGGAAGTCTCCTTGTCAGTTTGTGCAATAATCGAAAGTACAGATTCATCGGTTAGATTTTTTATAGCTGCTTCGCGCACATAAGGCTTCTTATCTGTTTGTGCAATAATTGCTAGTACAGATTCATCGGTTAACTTTTTAACTGCAGCTTCACGCATAAAAGCTTCATCATGATTCCTTGCAATATTTGTAATTAAAGATATATCTGTCAGTCTATCCAATGCATTAATTCGTATTTTACGATTAATATTACTATTTATTAATTCAACAATAAGGTTTTGGTCTGTTAAGCATTTTATTTCATCTGTACCGTAATAATATTTATCACTTATCGCTTTCGCTTTTAGAATATTAAATATAGTATATTGGTCTTTAAGAGTACATACAGCTGTGTTCCAAACGGAACCTATTTTTTCGCACTGAGCAATATGCTCTATCATAGATTGGTCAGTAATTAACTTGATTGCTGCACACCGAATATCCGGGTTATTATTATGGTTTTGTGCTATTTCAGTTAAAATAGTTTGGTCGGTTATTTGTTCAGCGGCACATACATCAAAATAAGCTTTTATTTCACCAAGTTTTCCAGCATCTAAATGCTCTTCAGTTCCGTTAACTATAGCAAGAAGCGTTGTTTGGTCAGTAATTTTGCTAATTAAATTCATTCTTTGTTTTCTTGCTGCATTTCTCAAAGGTACTGATCCGTTCAATGACAGCAATTTTAACGCGTCTAAATCATTGGAGCCGTTAATTGTTTCTATGGATATTCCTCCATATCCAGAGTGAAAGGATATCAAATACTCCCTATTCAATTCACCGCATCTTTTGCATCGAAAGTTATAAGGTTTGTTATATTCATTTTTAAAATTATGACCGAAAATCTTACAAATACTTCCCATCAAAACACCTTATTACTAAATATTTAATATTTAATATACTTTCGATCCATCAGCTTAATTCTATGTATTGAAAAATATGACATTCTTAAGTTTCATAGCATTATTATATCATAAATATTATCTAGTGTCAATATACTCTATCATTCAAATCATTCAAATTATAAAGTAATAATTAGAGTGTGTTCACATTACCCGTTCCGAGTGTCTTATGATTGAATTTTTATCAGTCGTTGTTAAATTT
>DBCY01000011.1 GCA_002293295.1 Ruminococcus sp. UBA946
ATATTTCCGGCGGCGGTTATATCAATGTTTCCTTTTGATTTTATGACAAGGTTATTTACAACCATAGTCGTAGAACTTGGAGTCATTGTAATTGACTGCCCGGCGGTGTCACTTATATAGGTTTCACCTTTTTTCAGCCTGAGACGTTCCCCGTCTTTTTCGACAATCAGCGAATCATCATCACAGGCTTCCTTCATTAATATGTTAGGCTTGACAAATAGCCCGACAATTGCCATAGCATTCTGTAAGTCAAATTTCAATTCGGTATCGGATGATGCGTTGGTACGCCAAACGTCCAAAGCCTGTTCTGAGAATAAGAGTATGCAGTCATCATTGGGTCTTATCGGATAAACAACCGTTGCAGTCTGTCCGCAGCCCTGCATGATATATACCGGCACTTCCGAAATCTGAGGGAAATCCATAATTTTCCCGTTAGGTTTTCTGAATTTCGCATAAGGCAGAACAACCGCTTCGCATTTATCCGGGTCAAATGAAATAATCCTTCCGGGCAGCACGGTATGAATATCGCGTATAGTATCGTTCATAAGCGACTTCATTTCCTGAGTAAATTTCTGCATCATTATTATTTACCGCCCCTGCCCCTCTGAATTCAACCGTATACATCGTTTTTGCCGCCTTATGTTCTTTAACAGTATAATTTTATGTTAATAATGAAAGTGCCTGAAAAGCCGCATAGTTTCGTTTTAAAGCTATGCTTCTATAATCTTGGCTGTACAAAGCCAGTCGCCCTCTAAATTATCACCGTCCATTTCAATGGAATGGATTCTGAAATAATTCTTAACTTCCCGGCTTTCAAACCGAATGTAATCGCCTATTCCGACAGCGCCGTTCATAAGGTACTCAATTTCATAACCGGGACGCTCCGCATCACCGCTGCCTACCGTATCTGGTGTTGTTCCCTGGGAGCTTATCGTTATTTTCTTCGGTACTCCGACAAGCCCGGTTTCAGGAGATAATAAAAACCCCTCTCGGTTCATAGTGTCATATCTGTTCCTTATTTGGAGTATTCCGTTTTGTATCTGCCATTGCAGACCGCTTGACGAACAGGCTTTGTCCAGTGCAGTACGCCCCGAACCGACATATGAAAAGCCATTGGGAAAATTATATTGATTGGCGTTATACGAATAAGTGACAGGTACGCCCATTTCTCCGGCAATTTTATCTATGACCGTTTTTGAATTTGTCTTTCCCGAATAAGTGAACGAAGTGAATGTATCCCTTAGCTCAACACGCCCGTCAACCGCTTCAATTCTTGTTTCCCTGTCCGCTCCGTCAAGCTCCGTGGAAATAAAAGCCACCGTACCGATGAAAATAAGGGGTATATTATCGCCATACCCCGCTTTTAGCATTACAACACAATCTTTTTCATTAAGAACCGCTAAATGCTGCGGATTAAGATTCCAGATTGATATTTTTGCTTCATTCGGTGTTTCGGTATCGGCTTTCTGTACATTGAAGCTGATATGCATTGCAACAGGATTATCCTTTGAAGTTTCACCGATTTCAAAGCCCGTACCTCCGGTTCCTGCGGAAAACCGGTATTGTCTGTCCCAATTTTCAAACATTGTCATCAACCCCGCTTGCTGATATATAAGCAAATACAGCCTTACCGTTGATAAAGTCATTACGTCCTACATAGTGTAAATCTGTGTATACCCCGAAAGTACCAAACGGCATCTTGTTATACATCATGACCTGAACAGTTAGTGGGAAATTCGGGACAATCCTTATAAATTCCGCAATAGGATTTTTCTGCATATCATATAACCCAAAGCTCCAGCGCTGTGCATAATTATTCCATGTAAAGCGTATCTGATATTGAACCCCTTCAAGTACAACCTTTGAAAAACTGTCATTTAAATTCGGAACGGATATTTCTAATTTCATAATAACCTCAAAATAACCCAGCAGATTTGGCAAGACCATAAGCAATTGAACTTTTACTTCCATCCCCGCCGCTGTTACTTTCGCTTCCACTTGATACAGGAGGTGTCTGACTGATTTTTGTGTTAGCTGTTCCAGCGTTTACCCCTGTTTTTCCGCTGTTGCCTATAGTTGCGGGAATAGTAACGGTTTTGCTTTCTGTTGTCCTGATTTCCTGAAAGTCTATTGTGATTTCCCTTGATGTTCCTGTTTCTATGGTTTTGGGTATTGATATACCCGTTATCCCCATATTGACATAATCACGTTCCGATGTAGAAACAGTAACAGGCTTATGTTCAAAGTATAAATCCTCCAGTTGTTTCAATATATCCTGAACGTGTGATGGTCCGCCTTTGCTTTTCCATGTTACGGGGGTATTCGTAAGGAACAACGTCATGCTTAGTTCAATAGGTTTCAGGATTATAGTGTCGTTTACCTCAAAACCCTCCTCTGTAGGATATGCCGGAATATCGGCAGACAAAGTTTTAGTTTCATCAATAAGAGCGTCAAACTCTATACCGGCTATGCTTACCGGCTGTGTTGGTTTTGGCATAATCTTACCTCACATAAGTTAATCCCCTGGCTAATTCGTCAGTAACGTCATCAGATGCTTTATCCATAGCTTCTTTACTCTTTTTCTGTCCTGCTTTATCGCCTTTAAATTCGTTATTAATCTCAATATTCTGTACAATTGATTTGCTTTCGGTGAAGCTGCTTGTAGCAGCAACCGTTTCGGTACGCGGCACAGCTGATGTTTTAACCGCTCCGGCAATATTTTTAATAGTATCAAATATGTTTCCTGTCTCGGCATTTGTAAACACCTTACGTCCTTTAGCTCCTGTGATTAATTCGGGTCCTTGTTCTCCCGCGATGAATGTATCGTCGGAGAAACTCGTACCCCTTGCGTATCCTTTAGTTTTTTTGTCCTTTTTATCTTTCTTGTCACCGCTGAAAAAATCGCCTATGCCCTTTACCGCTTTACCTACAAAGCCCCCTATTCCCTCGACAACTGTACCTACTACTTCCGCTATTGGCTTTAGGACAGACAATACAGTTTCCAGTATAGGGGTTATTATATTGAGGAAATCAACAATTATAGGGAGTATATCAGCTGCCAGATTCGCAATAAGCTCAACTATAGGCATTATTACCGGTAATATAGCTTCAATTAATTCAAGGATAATTGGCAGAACACTCTCTACTAACAATGTGATTATAGGTAAAATTGCCGTTATGATTTCCAAGATAACAGGCAGTACTGTATCAGCGATTTGTAATATCAGAGGCAGAAGCATATCAATCAATTCAAGAATGACAGGCAGAACCGTTTCGATAATCTCAAAGAACACCGGCAGCAGACTTTCAATAAGTTCAAGTATAACCGGCAATACAGTTTCGGCTACTTCGGCAATGAACGGCAGCAGTTTTTCAATCAAAGCTACCGCTACGGGCAGAATACGTTCGATAATGTTTATCAGGAACGGCACTAATTTCTCAATGACGCTTATAATGACAGGGATTATCTTTTTACCGACATCAATCAGCAATGTTACAATCCTTTTTATAAAATCAATAAGTGGCGGGATGATTTTTTTCGCCAGTTCAAAAAGCAGCGGTAATAATTTTTTAAGTGCATCCAACAGGCTCTTACCGAATTTCTTCCCTAAGTCGAGAATAATTGTCAGCAGTTCCTTTCCCGCATCAAGTAGCCCCCGTATGGTTTCCCTAACCATTTCGCCATCTATGCCAAATTTCTTGAACAATTCCCCCATAAGAGAATTGTCACCATTCATAAAATTCACTAAGTCATCAATCAACAATGCAAGCAGAACGATAACTGCGACAATTGCCAGCATTTTTATGTTGATTCCCTTAATCCCTGCTCCGATATTCTTAATGAACAATAACACCTTATCCGCTTTTAAAACAATAAAAATAGCTCCCGCAGCTATTGTGAGGAGCTTCATCATATTTTCGACACCACCGATTTTATCAGCAAGCTTTAAAAACTTTTCTGTGAGTTTATTAAGGACAGCCATAACCTTCTCAAACGATTTTACCATGAATTTGGCAATAGACTGTGTTAAACCAAGTGAGCTGTTAAGACCATCAATGTAATATCCCCATTGATTACGGATATTAAGAAGAGCGTCCGATATGCTGTAATCAAGTTCTCCGAACCTCTCCTCAATTGCTCCTGCATTCGATTCGAACACCTGCTTCAGCGTTTCCGCCGAAACCTGCCCCTGATTTACCATTTCCTGCAAGACTTCGATTGATACGCCGAGTGATTCAGCAACCATATTAAGCGTGGACGGACTTTCTTGGAACATACGCATCATCATTCTTGAATCAACCGCACCCTTAGCGATTGATGTTGTCATTGTTTTAATAAGTGCGTGGCTTTCCTCTGCGCTTTTTCCGGTTGCCATAAAATTTTTATAAAGCAGTTCCGAGAAGTATGATGCTTCTTCAACGTTAGCGAAAACATCTTTATTCTGTGCAATCTTACTGACGGTATCAGCCATATCAGCGTAGCTTTGCCTTGTACCGTTAGCTGCTTTCATAATCGCCTGTTGAATGTCTTTTTGTTCCCCCATTCCACGAGTTGCATCCTTTATCTGGTCGTTAATCCCATTAAACTCTTCCGCAAGATTTTTAAGAGAAACAAGGGAAAATGCAATCCCGATAGCGCCGAGTAACTTTGTGGCGGTAGATTTTAACGATTTTATACTGTCATTTGCTTTCTTTTCAGAAGTTTTGTCAACTTCATATCCGAAACTTATAAAAATATCCCGTATCGTCATAACCCTCCGTCACCTCTTTACTTTGTTTTTCAATTCTTCCGCGTTTGCCGCCTCAATATCTGATTTCATCATATACAGAGCGTACAGTTTAAGAGCTTCATCAAGGGTGTAATACTCTTCAAGCTCTATTTTATTTGCCAACCCCGCTCCGATTAGGATATACATTCTCATTTCCAGTTCTGAAAACTGCGTTATATCTAGCTTTCCGTATCTTCCGAGCTCGGCTGACCCGCTTCCAGCTTTTCTTTCAGCTTTCCAAACAGGTCGCCGAGATTCCTGAAAAAACCGTTATAATTCGCCTTGATTACTTCAATCGCAAGAATAAACATATCCTGAAGCTCTCCGCAGAATAATTCATCTGCAAGGTCAAGCGTAAGGTGTTGTACTTCTTTTCCGTCAACCTCAACCGATATGTTCTTATAATTCACCAGCAGTTTTTTCAGTATTTCTTCAACCTTATAGCCGGTGATTAATCCGTTTAATCCCTTAGCAATTGAGGGAGCAAGTTTTTCAGCGTCAATATCAAGCAGACTTTTTACATCCATATCGGAAACATCAGGGGCAATGGAACCAATAATCGGTGAGAGAAAACCTGTTACCTCACCGAACACATTTGCAGCGACGAAAGCGCCGAATGGTCTTATGTAAAATACATTTTCATTTATTTCTTTTGTTGTTTTAATATCAAATTTCTTACTCATTCAGAATTTTCTCCTTCCCAAGTCGCTGTACCGCAGTCAATTTCTATTGTTCGGTCAGCTGATTCCTTTCCGTATTCGCGAGTCGGCGGCTTAATAACCCACGCCGATTCGGTTGAGAATATGAGACCGCCCTTCAAGTCTTTTACCACAAGGGGCAGCAGTCCTTCACCCGTTTCCCTGTCCCTGTCATAATTCTGCTGGCAAAACGCAACAGTAGGCGAGGTCTGCAATACTGTAAGGCTTATCTTTGCGGAGCTGTTTGGGTCAATAGAACGGACAATTTCACCATCACAGCCGACTTTCTTGCTTATTCCGTCCCCGGACGCTTCAATACTGACAAATGTTCCGTCCGAATACCCGGACACAGAATGAGAACCAAATGAAATCAATACTTTTTTAGGGTCATATGTTTTAACCATTAACGAACCCTCCTTTAATTAAAGCCGTAAGTCAGACTGCCTTTGACTTGTATGGCATGAATTGCTCCAGCGAGCCTTGCGGCAAACTTGCAGTCTGTGAGAACACGGGAAGCTTTCTGTGTTGGAGTTAAACTCTGAGAATTAGGAACGGAAGTTATAAATCCGGGAACAAGCTTGTTGTTCTCGTCAAATTCATCCGTTGCCACTATTCCCCGTTCTTGTGCAGCCTTTAAGCTTGCCATCATCTGTGTTTCAACAAGGGCGATACCGCTGTTTGTATACGGGATTTTAGGATTCATAAGCAAAAGGTTCAATATGCGCAGCTGCATATCATTCTGTAACCAGTCGCGTCCGCGTATAATATCAATCCATTCGCCGCCCCTTGTTTTTCCGTTCATGGTAATATTGCGCCCGGCATACTGCGCAAAATAATTACTGTTGCCTTCTGTAATTGCCTTTTTCAGAGTGGAACTCAATTCAGACGGATAAACCGAAGCCAGCTGTTTAAACGCCCATGTTTCAGAACCGGTAGGATATGAAAGGCACTTTGCTACTGCGGCGACATGAAGGTAAGCGTTTGCAGAAGGTACAATATCGGGCGTATCATCGTCCTTAATCAATCCGCACCATCCGTGGGAGCGAAAATATACTGAACCTACCGGGTCAGTTTTTTGCATATATGTATACGAGAACTGTTTTATCTGTGCTTCCGTCCATTCAGCAATATTTACATAATCCGATTGGGGAACACCCGCCGCACAGGCTACATACCAGCCTGTAGTATTGGAAGCTTCCTGCAAAGCTTCAACGGCGGTTTGATATTCGGGTGTGCTGGTTATTATTTTCTCGCCTTCCGTATATGCATTACCATCAAATGTAACTGTTCCTGTAATAACGGTATTCCTGTTACTTATCCCAGCGGTTAATGTTACGGTATAAACCCCTGCTTCTTCTCCGGCGGGTATATTCATTGATTCGGCTGTTGTTATACTGCTTGGGTTTATACAAACCTGTGTATAAGCATTTTCACTTTCATCTGCCGGCAGGGACGCTCCGTAAACGATAGCTCCGTCTTTTTCGATAGTAATATTTATATTCGCAACCGCAGGATGGCTATATGCAATCTGAACCCACAGCAAGCCGGGAGTTTCAGGTGATACTGAGCCAATCGGAAGCGCGTCTGTCATAGCGTTATCAGATGTGATTATTTTTAAATCGAAACCTGTTATAAGAGGGGAAGCTTTTAACTGTGAGGCTACATAAATCCTTGACGGCTTCGGACTCTGAGAAAACGCAATACGGGCGGCCGCTCCGACAGGGTCAGAATAATCGCCTACAGCAACATACCCGGCTTCTGTTATTTCTGTTAAATCCGAATAAACCGCAACCTGCGGAATGTTTCTTGCCGCAGGATTAAACGGAAGCGGTCCGACTATAAGCAAGTTATCAAAGCTTGCACTGTCTATAGCGGGATTTGCAAGGTCTATGTCAACCGTTACAATGTCATTAATACTATTCGCCATTTATTAATTCCTCCTGTTCATATTCAGTTTCTACTTGCTCAAAATACCCGGTAAATTCATCTGCGAGCTCTTTTGTACCCCCGCCGGACGGTGACGGAACAAACGGGGTATCAGGTATAGGTTTTATTGTTTCAGGATTATATTTCTGTCCTGCTTCATAATTCACTGCGGAATATCCGACTGCTGTTTCTGTAAACCTCACCTCAATTTCAACCATTGCCCTGTAATCCCATGAGCTGTCATTAACAAGCTGTGTCAGGTCATGGATTTGAGTATTAGCCAAAACTGCCATGTCGTTAATCATACCCCAATGTTCTGCATGCACGGAACCTAAAAAGTTGACAAAATCGGCTAGGTCGCTGACTGCCGTATTTTCCGTTGCAGCCGTAACTCCGTCCTCGTCGTTTACAGGAGTGCCTTTTGTAAATAAATCCAACTGCAGCGGAAAGCTTGAAGCATATGAAAATACCGGAATGCCGTCAATATCATTTTTTACCGGGTGATAAGTTCTTGTAAGGTTTCCTGTTGTTATAGATACCAAAGGAGAACCGGGTCTGACAGATTTTGTTTTACCCCAAGCGACTGTGGCATTCCCGAAATATTCACATACTAATTCATATATCTTTTCCTTTGCTTCACGCATTGTCATCCGGTATCATCCTCCTTTACAGGCGGCGGTTCCTCCTGCTCTTTGCACAGTACGAACTCTGAACGGTAATGCGTGAGCATTGTATGATCCCAATAAACTGACGATTTACACTCATACCAATAACCCTGATAAAAAAGCCTGTCGCCCAGTGTTCCAACATAGTCATTTACAGCGGTGAGCATACTTGAACCAAAAGCTTTTATATACTTTAGTTCGCGTTCGCCTTCTGGTAAAGCAATCAGCTCATCGGGAGAAAAAGGCTGAACATTTAAGTTCATTTTCAGAAATGAATATGATGATGACGTATAACCTTTTACAAGTTTCTGCGGTTCATATCGTTTTACCGTATATGTTTTTCTGAATAACCCTATGTTCAAGCTTAATCCCCCCCTTTCTTTTTAATAACAAAGCTGACGGACTGTCTCATGCGCCCGGTATCAATAAGCGGTTTATCGGATTTTTTACGCCTAATTGTAGACGGGGCATTCGGAGTAAACTCACCTGATGTGATTTTATCCTGTATCAAGCCTTTTTGCATATTTCCGAGGGTCTGATAAACGTCTTTTGCGGTTTTTTCGCCTTTTGTGATGGATTGCAGTAACGACTTGCAAGCAGAATTAATACTGCTTGCATTATCGTCCACGCTCTTACGCATAAAGGGACGCGCAGGAGCGTTATCTGTACCTATCTCGTTAAACATTGCTATATCAGCAATATCAACGCCGTTGTCGTCCTGTTCTTTCCCGTGCTGATAACCGACACGCACCCGCAGCGCTTTGAGTTCTTCAATTTGCCTAAAAAGCTCTTTTCCCTGTGATGTAAGCTTATCATACCCCGCCACTGTACTCACCAGCCGAAACAATCGGTATTATCCGCATTCTACGTAGAGATACATACTGAATCCCATACTGAGTGAGTGAGAACTCCGCATCATTTCCGGTATACTGCTGCAAGTTGTTGTTAAAACTGATTGATGTTTCGCCCTCTGAATAGCTTCCCACACGCATAAGACCGCCGATACCGATATTATTTATATCCTGTAAAGGGTCTGTTCCAGTTGAACCTACACCTGACAATTTCATCCGGTGCGCGGTGAATAATGCAAGCGCCTGTTCCCATAACTTCCCGAACTTACGTCTGCTGACTAACGGTTTGCACAGACTAATCCACGTTTGAACCGTATCGTCTGCAACAGAAGCAAATTCGGGAGCTGTCAACCTTATTACGGAAAGGACATCCATAGGACATACCTCCTATTCATCGCCTTTTTGTGCTGCTTTTATCTTTTCCCTGAGTATATCATTGCTGTCTGTAGCATCAACCTCAACGCCGAGTCCGGCTGCAAGGGTTTGTAATTCCTCTTTGTTCATACGGCTTAAAGGCTTATTTTCCACGCTGGTTGATTTTTCGTCAGATTCTTCTTCGTCAGTTTCTTCTTTGACAGGTACAGAAACATTGTCATTTACAACAGTTATAAATTTGCTGGCAATGTAAAATTTTACTACAGGATGATTTTCATCAAATCCCGCCGACAGCGGTTTTGTTTCGCCCGGTAAAACGAATTCACTTCCAAACCCAATTACTTTTTCTCCAATATTAGTAATTTTCATAAATAATTAATCCTTTCTTTACACGCCGGGAATAATCAGCATTGAAAGAGGATAATAAATAATTACCCCTGCTATTCTTGATTCACACGGGATTACAAACTCTAATTTTTCCGGTTGAATCGTGTGCTGATAGAACGGCAACGGAATTTCAATTGAAAACTTGTTCGGGTCATCCTTGTACAAGAACGCAACATCCTGTTCAGCATAAGGGGTGATATTACTGCTTGCGTTCAATTCCGGAGCTTTAACAATATCTTTCAGCTGTGTCATATTGTCTAAAATCCATTTACGTATAGATGTATCACTCTGTTCTGAACGGGGAGTCATTTCAATGTGGTTATATGCATCTGTAGGCAGAGCGAGAACATCAGGCTTTTCCACACTTAACGTAACCTTGTCAACAAAAGAGAGTATTGATTTCACATCGGCAAGGATTTCTTTAGGTGTCTTGTCAACCCACCTTGATGAAGTTCCTGCTGCATTCATCGGAAGAGTATACATCGGAACATCGTTCCCAGGAGAAAGAACACCTACAAGACCTGTTTCCTTATCTCCAGCCCACGCAATTTCATTTATTTTACGGTCAATTGCGTATTTAGCTGAATCTCCTTTGCGAACATCAAGTGATTTTCCAGCCATCCTGCTCGCTCTCATTTCCTGAACAGAGTACCCATAACTTGCTCCTAAAGATTTTATATTGCTGGTTGTAGGTTTACCTTTTACATCTGTTCGCGGTAAATCTGTAGCATAGTTCTGTATAATTTTTGCCATTCCCGTCTTTTCATAGCTGTAATATGTGATTGTTTCCGCGCCCGGGTCCACTTCGCTTGTAGTGGGAAATAAGTTTACTGCATTAAATTCGGGATAAAGCACATCATAAGCATTCGCTTTGATATAATCCAATTCACGGGCAAAGAATACACTTGCATCCTCCGCGCTGTCAAATCGTAATGACTTATCTGCCGATAAAGTTGCAGGGATTTGGGATGCAGTTAAAACAGCATAATCAGAGTAATCGAATGTCTCAGACGGCATTTGCGGATTGAATTTTGTTTTCGACATAATTGTTAATCCTCCTTCTTAAACATTTTTTTGGTTATAGAGTTCAACAGGAGCTATAGCACCTGTTCCTACCGTACCCATGAACCGACCATTAACGGCAAAACCCGCTGTTTCATCATTAGTAAAAAGACCCGCTTTAGCACCCTCATTAATTAAGTACAACGATTCGCCGTATTGCGGCGTTACATCAGGGTCAATTCTAGCCCACGCTTTACCCCAGCGCAAGATGCCTACTGTCTGACCGGAAAACACCTGTACTTCTCCTGCCATGTTCATTTCACTTGTGAAGCCTGTCAAAACGAGACCTTCAAACGTAGCGGCAGTATCGCTCTCTACCGGAATTAATACATCAACCCCCGGTGTAGTTCCTTGCATAGCGCCCATCCCGAATTTTAAAGTATTATATCCTTTTTCGGCATTAAGCCTGCTGTCGATAGAATAAGGCGATATATCAAACAACCCTCCGGCCACTCCCTTCGGTGTTTGATATTGATAAGTTGTTTGTGCGGACATTATTTTTTACCTCCCCTTGTTTCTAAATTTTCAATCATTTTCTCACGTGCAGATTCAGCAGAGGTTTTTGAAACCTTGAACGAATTACTATCTGCTCTTTGAGAAGCCTGTTTCCTTTGATATTCCGTAGTCTTAACAGAATTCAACTGGTCTACTGCCACATCAAAAGCAGCATTAATATACCCATTGCTTTTACCGTCAAGACGCATATTAGGATTAACTTTGCTTATGACAGCTTTTTTAATCTGTAAAGGTGACATATCTTCAACCCCGTCAAGGTTGAGTTTGTCACCTATACGGACTAATTTAAGGCGCTCTCTTACAATTTTGTCAACATCAGCACTGTCGCTTTTAATTACAAGCTTAACGCCGCCTGATTTATCTTCCCCGCCACCTATGTCGTCATCTTCGTTTTCTTCGCTGGTATTCACCGAAGTGCTGGCAAAATCCTGTTTCGCTTGAAGCTGCTCAATGATTTCAAGGAGTGAGTCAATATCCTCGTCCTGCTGAGCAATAACCCCCATAGCTCCCTCCGTTGAATCCGGGTCGCCTTCTTGGTCTCTGCGGTCTCTTTTGTCTTTGATAATTTTGACTTTATCAGTAACATCCTCATCTGAGTTAGGTTCCGTTTCCTGTCCCTCACCGGCTAACATGGAATCGGTATTTTTTTCCGGGTCTGTTTCTGCTTCATCAAGTCTGCGTTTTTGCCGTGCCTTGTAGTCATCTATAGCTTTTTTCAAAGCATCGGCATTCGCTTTAGATTCTGACATTGTGTTACCACCTTTCATATTTTTAGTTTTACTGTCTATATTCAAACGAGCTTGTTCTCCTGCGCGAGCTTTATCTACTATCGCCAGGTGATTAACTTTAATCTCGGTTTGAATTGCATCATATGGCTGCCCTTCCCATTCACCGGGGGTTTCATCAAGAATGAGGTCATAACCAAGAGATAATTTTCTTAAACCTGACCTCTTTACATCGTCTATACTGTGGATAACAATTTTAACACGAACATCATTACCGTCCTGGTATCCTTTTGATAGCATAGTCCCAACATTAACATTGTCGACATTATCCTTATTTACTCGCCCTGCATCGTGAGTAATAATAATCGGCTTTCCCTCATATGTTTCAAGACTTTTCTCTGAAAATACGTGTTCGGGAAGCCGAAGTTCGCGGCGTATGCTGCCATCAGGATTTTTATATTCAAATATTCCGCACGAAGTCACAATAGGGTGGTCTATCAAATAACCTTCATTTGTGAAATATGTGTCGTCCAGCTTTATGTCATCAAATCTGCTTATTCTCTTTTTCTCATTCTCCATATTTACCTCCAAGCATAAAAATAACGCCTTACGGCGTTTGTTCAATAGAAAACCCCGATGTCTAAAAGAACATCAGGGTTTGTTTGTATTATTGAATCATTCAATTGGTGTTAATGACGCTCCTTTAAGAGCTATGTATTCACCGTCTTTTAGGGTAACATAAGCTGACCCTTCAACAATTATCACATCCAAAGGATTTGTATGTGTTGCGTCCGCGTAAATTGTTGCTGCCGACAAAACAGCACCCTCTGATTCGTTTAATTTATATTCGCCTGCTGGAATATGAAAGCCTGTTAGCCACATACTTCCTTCGGGATAATATCCTACTTGTTCTAGCATAAGTTCTGACATTACTTTTGTGTACGATATATCAAGGAAAACAGAACCTTTTACATCAAGATACTGACCTTCGGAAACTTCCATGATTGAAATTTCATCAAAAGCATCAACAGCAATTACATTAGCATCACTGCCCGAACCGTCTTTAATCGTAACACTTCCAATTAATGAATTATTCCTCATAAAAACATATATCCCAGCCGGCAGGTCTGTTCCTATTTTATACATACCCTCTCCGTATGATGTAGATTCTTCAAGTGGCTTTTCTTCGGGTAAGGAAATATAAGGTGGTGAACTGGTTTCTTCCTCTATGGGTATTGTTTCTTCCTCTTCCGTATCAATTTGAGCGACTTCTGCGGGTGGCGATGTTTCCGTAGGATTATCGGTTGATGTTTCTGTTCCTTCGCTGTTACAAGCAGTTAATCCCAGCATAAGAATTAATAAAATTATGCTTGCTGCCTTTCTCATAATATTTTATTCCTCCTAAAACAATTCATACGAATACAATATCATACATTATATAAATTGTCAAGCCCCGGATTTATCCCACGGTAAATCAAGTCCAGCCAAATTAAACACCGGAAGAGCAATACAGCGGCAGTTATAATCCTGTCCGGGGTGTGCTCTTCTGTTTGTTTGTTCATCAACCACAGGTGGGTCGCTCCACTTAAAGCGTTTTCCGTCAAGCTTCTTGTGACTATCCCGAACTCGCTGGTCTTTTGATGTGCTCCAAATATATTCGCTAACCCCAGCGCCTTCCTGTTGTGTTTTCGTTATATCAGCGTTCAGCTTTGCAATCTGGTCCCTTGCTATAAACTGAGCGTGACGTTTGTCTATACTATATTTTTCCTGTATTTCCTTTCCAATTGAAGTAAGGCTCTTACCATTAGTGTTCCCATCGTTCACAATATCCATCATATCAGACAATGTATTTTGCGGTATGGTAGATATAAGGTTGACATTATTTTCAACCCACAATTTTATATTTTGGCTAAAAAACTCACCCATGTAGTAATCTTCTATGATATTTATTCCTAAAGTTTTATGTACAACTCGTTTCCACTCACGTATTGACAGTTTTCTTGTAAGATTAGCAAGTCTCTCCAACTTATTTTTTAAACCAAAGCTTTCAACTTTCTTGTCGAATTCCGTTCTTATATTCATAAATGTATCTTTTATGACATTCATTAAACTATTATCATCGTCCTTACGCATACCATTTCGTTCAACTTCAATAGCTTTTCGTATAATCGGCAGATATTCAGCAAGTGTTTTATTAAGCAGTATCATATATGTGCGTGCAACACGCTGATACTCCCGTTCAATATTTATAGGGTAATATGTTATTGCTTTAGCTTTCAATACGTTTTGACCTCTGAATTTAGGTTTTACTTTTCTTTGTACAGCTTGTGCCATAGCAATATTGTTCATATAATACCTCAAAAATGAATGCTCGTCAAAACGAGACTTTTAAATATAAAACCTTTTGTTTAAAGGTTTTGAGAGTTTATGTCAATTTGTTCATTATTCCCAAACAAATCCTCTGTATCAATATCTTCAAGTAAGGATTCAATTTCAAATTCTTCCTCTTTGGCAAGCCCCTTACGTATTTCTGAGGGGTCAAGAACTGCCATATCAACATAAATCTGTGCAGTTTGAGCTTTCGTTTGTTGTATCGTAGCTTTTTTAACATCAATTTCTGTCTGCTCACTTTCAGACATTGACCAAAGCGGATTAAATTCTACTTTATATTCTGGAGCTTCATTTATTTTACCTGTAGCTAACCCAACTCTGATTATAATGTCAATGAGCGTTTTAAGATTACCCTTAACCATTATTCTTTGAATACGCTCAATAAGATTGTAATAGCTTTCAAGGTCGCTGTGACCCGTACTGTTCTGTCCGGCTGGTGAACGCCCAAATAAAATTGTCTGTGGTATACCAGTTACCGCAGACAGCATATTGCAAGTGCTATCAATAATTTCCTTAACTCCAGTCATGGTAGCGGTTTTGAAGTCGTAAGTTTCGTCTGCATCTATAGCAATACTGTTTAATATACTCCTTGCCGTATCAATGATTTGGAGCCGCTTAATGATGTCATTTTCCCCTTCTTCTGTAGCAATCGTTGTAGAAAGTCCTTTTACTGAGTATATAGCTTGCACTGAACGTTCAAGTAATTTTACTCCAAGTCCGTGAGTTGTAATTGTTTCCCTCAGCTCACGTTTTAACCGTATATATTCAGGTATACCCCAAAATCTATAATACGGGTTCATGGTTCTTTCAGGTAATTTACCATTTTTAAATATAAGGCATCGGCTTTCATGCACCCAAAACTGACCGTATATGCTTTGAATATAATAATACTCCGGCATTCCAAATTTAGATGTCGTGCTTTTAGTTGGATTCTTAGGGTCATAATTATATAAACTATTAAAATCGGGGAAAACTACAGCACGTTCGTAAATTCTTATTTCATCTATACCTTTAATTTTCTTAAAATTCAATGGTTCATCAATGCCGCCGCCGTCATTTATAAACATTACTCCTAAAGCGCCTCCGTAAAGACGTGACATTTTAATTCCGAATGATATTTTTTCATCGAAGTCGAGAGCTTCAAGCATATCTGTTATGTAATTCTGTGCTTCTGTATCTTTTAATCCCAAGCTAAAACCGTGCTTTACTGCTTCTTCTGACGGAGCGTCTATTATTTTTGAGAATAAACCATTACTTTCATACTGCACTGTTATACTCATATCAGGAATTATAGCTTCACCTTGATACTGATAAGCCGTTGAATTATCCTGCTTTGTACCATATTTATTAAGCATATTGACATAACCGTCATTCCTGTATGTGACAGGTCTTGGAGTAACTACTGACAATGTATTCTCACCTTCTTATGAAATAAGTGCTTTTAGATTAAGCACATTCTTTAATTCAATCTCTGCAAATGCAGAGCTGCTCGCATCGACCATATCCTTAAATTTGCTTGACGGAAAACTTTCAAGCTGATTAAAATAAATTTCATTCCATTCTGCTATAGCAACATCAAAATTTCCTGCTTGCCATTGAGCTGCCATAGGTTCAGCCCGCACTTCTTTACTTCCTGATTCAGGTACAGCGCACACATCAAACCCTGATAAGAACTTGATGTAGCTTTGTGCTTGGTCTTTACCAGCCTGACCGGGGTCTTGTGGTAGTCTGATACGAACCCTTTTATATTTCGCCTTATCAGTCTGTGCGGTATGTTTGATTATTTGTCTTACTTCGGAAGCGGACGAACGGATGTTTATTACATCAGCAATGATATAACGTCCATTTTTCCTTTTTCCTATTAGAATACCTGATGTAAATGCTGGGTCGCCACCTTCAGTTTCAGAAGTGGCGGCTAAATCCCATGCCCTCACCCATGTTTCAATATCATTCGGGATGATTTCTAGCATACTGCCAACTTGTGTACGTTTGAAGAACGTTCCTGCCGACGGTTTGATTTTCCAGTTTCCATGCAGGAGCCGTTCGCGCTCAACCAAAGACAACGCTTCAAGGTTTGCCAAATATGACGGGTCATACTCCATTAGAATTTTGTTGTCATACAGTGTACTCATGATGAATGTCACGGATTTTGGCATTTTCTTTTCTTTTTCTGTAACCAGATTAAAACGTTCACACAATTCATCTATAGTATCAGCCCAATATAATACCTCATTCCGACGTATCATATAGCGTAACTTACCGCTGCGTTCTCTGATAGGATATCCGGTGTCTTGGTCTATCCACCATTCAATAAAACTTGCAACCCAACTGTCAGCGTCAGGGTTACACGTTGCCCGAACATATGGCTTAACTCCACAAGTTGAACGATTACGGGAGAGCATATAAAAAAATTGCTTTTCAGTAAAATGTGTAAGTTCGTCATAGCCAATCATTGTTATCTGAGAACCCTGCCATTTTTTCAAATCCTCGTCACGTTCAATATGAGCAAAGCTTACTTTTCCCTTACCATTAAATACCCATTGCAGACGCGGAGCCTTCCTTAACTCAACTCCTTTTATCCGTCCGTATATTTTCATGCTTTCATCAAGCAGACCGCCTTCGTTATATATCTGAATAGAATTCTTACGAAATATTACAGCGCCGAACCCCTCAAACTTTGTTTTCTTTGCAGCTTCAAGCAATAATCCGTAGGTTTTACCTCCCCCTGCCGCTCCTCCATAAATACAAATATCAGCCTTCGAATATAAAAAATCTTCCTGCGGACCTTTCTGAGGACCAACTTTTATTTCTTTAGTCATCACTCTCACGTCCGTCATCCGGTAAATAAAGGACTACATTGGGTTGTTCTCCATCGAAACTAACATTCAAATCTTGTCGCTGCGACCATGCACCGCTCTTTCTGCTCCTGTTGTTCAGCCAATACATACCCGCCATCGTTTCGGAAGGAACATGCTTTTTTGTTTTCTTTACTTTTAAAGGCTTGCGGTTTCCGTCTTTGTCCATTTCAAGCAGTGTTTCTGTCTCCTCGTACTCATATCCTATTGCTCGTTTATACAGAGCTGCTTCTACTTTTGCATCAGCAGCTTCTTTTCCGATTTCAAGCTTTTTTAGGAATGACACATGCTCTTTTTTCCAACGGTTAATTGTACGAACAGAAACACCGAACGCCGAAGCTATCTCATTATCAGTGCAGCCTTTTGACGCAAGCGACCACGCCCAATCATCATGATATTCAGCGTTATATTTTACTTGCCAAGCCATTTTAGCCTCCTTATGCTCCGGCAGACCAATCAGCAGCCCAATATTCAATTGCTTGCCATTTGTTTTTTGCTCCTACAGCGCCTTGTTCAATCATTTTCTTTAGAGCACCTTCAATTACCTCAGCGGCTTCTTTGGGTATAGCAGGGCTTCCGAATATGGTAGTGAGCTGAACCCACTCTGTACTGCCATCAAACCCAACATCACCCAGCACTTTTTCCGTTGCCCTTATCATTGCGTATATAGCCGCCCCTGTATTTTTCACATTAGCAAATTGCTGATACTTTGTTATAGCTTCCATAAACTGCTTATGAGCTTCTATTGGTGCTATCCCTAATATATCAGGGTTAATAGATTGTAATACCGCTAAAAGCTTCTCAAAATCCTTAATTTGGTGCGGAAGAAAAGTAAACGTGAGGTTTCTCCAGTCAAAATCAACTTTGGGGGATAACAACTTTTCAAGTTCAGCCATTGGTTCTTCCAAAATTTCTTTTCCTATAAAGCTTTCAAGCATATCGTCCACATCTGAAATGATTTTTACTAATTCTCTCAATGTGGACTGGTCATCGAACCCGGCTATTGCATTATGAGCAAGTTGTTTTGCCGCAACCTGTGAACGTCTTAATCCGCTTATATCAAGAATGACATATATTTCAGTTAGTATTCCGCTGTCTTTAGCTGAACGTATACGGTGATGCCCCGATATTATTTCTATTTTCCCTTCAATCAAAGCACAGAAGGGAAGGCTTTCAAGCTGCCCGCGTTTCTTGATGTTATCGGTTAACTGCTTTTGCATTTCAGTTTTCATGATACGCGCATTAATGTCTTGTTCCCTTAAATCTGATATTTTTACCTTTGCTATTATAAGTCCGTTGCCCATATCAGCTACTAACTCATAGTTTTGGTTTTCACCCGTTCTTTCTGCCACCGTTCTTCCCTCCGCAACCATTCTTTGAGCGTTTCCGCGTCGGTACGCTCCTTTAATTCTGATACATATGTAAGCTTAAACCCGTATTTTTTATCAGGATTTTTACTTGTAAGGGTCATTATCCCCCTCATTTCCTTTGCTTCCGGGTATTTCGTCATTTGAACAGTTTTAAGTGATTTTGCCTTTTCTCTTTCAAGATCACTGCATATCATAAAAATAAAAGACTTGTTCTGCGCTAACATTGTAATTAGCCGCCCAAGCCGATACTCCATATGGGGTACTGTCATTCCGTACATAAGGAATACAGCGTCGCTTACCCTTGTTCCGAACGCTCCCATTGTGAGAGCCGCTTTATCCAGTCCAAATACCCCTGATATTTTACCATCAATAAGTACAGCGAAGTTAAGAGGAGCAGTTGAGCCTACAAAATTGTGAGTCCATAACTTTCGGTAATACTGCGCTTCTGACTGTTCAATCTGTGTTATTGATAATTTGGTGCTTTCTGTAATTTTATAATCCCTCGGAAGCATACTGCATTCAAGCGGATTTAATTTGCTTTCATTTGGACGAGTAATCTTCTTACCCTCTGCAAAAGCCGCAGCTTCTTCCGGTCTGTTTGATGTGAGGTATACATTTATACCATTACGAACTCCATATCTTGCAAATACGGGAGTCCCAGCGGTTTTACCGGGAGCGTTCTCTTCGTAGCATACTAAAAGGCATTTAGCGCCTTTCATCTTTTCATATAATTCCTTTAATCCCGTTGCAGGGTCAAATACTCCATACTCCGGTTCTTTCCACGTCATCTTTCCTCCGGTATCATACCACTTTTCAAATCCGGCAGTATATGTCGGCGGGTTAGCTATTATGAGTGCATGAGGGTCATCGTAACACTCTTCAAGGTGTTTCCACATATCAAGAGTGCGGTAACTCATACCATGCAGGGATTCATAAGCACGTTTGAGCTGTTCTCGTATTTCTTTCAGATGCTCTTCTTTCCTGTATTCAAGGTCACGCATAATATTATAAAAATATTCTTTCCCTGCCTGTTTAGCTGTTCTTAAATATATTTGTGCATATAACACCATTGCTGGGTCATTCATATCGTCATCGGTAAATCCGTGAGCTTTTATTTCCAAATCATCAAGAGGCTGCTCTGTTATTGCATAACCCATTACAGAACTGAACATAGCAACATCACTTGTTTCTATCTCTTCTGTTTTATATCCCGACTGCGCTGCTATGTGTGCCATTGCAAACGCCCCTGCACAAGGTTCCACAAACCTTGTATACCCGTTTTTTCTGGCGTTTTCAATGAGGGGTTTCAAAAATTTCTGTTCTGCGGCTACAAGCGTTCCTAAAAAAAATGCGCCGGGATTTTGGAATTTTGGCAATGTATTTCTCACCTTTCCCTTTAAAAAACTCCGAGTAAACCGACTTGAAATTTTATATTGATAGGATGTATTGTTTCTATTGGCGTGAACATCTGGAAATCAGAAAAATAAAAGCACCCGCTGTTTAAGCGAATGCTTTTCCCGGTTTGCACGGTTTCCCCACCGTTTAACGTCGTTTGGTGACTCCCTTTTGACGATACCTTTTTAAACATAAATAAAGGTTTTGGTCCGCCAAGCAGGAATTGAACGCTGCAATCTCTTGATTAAGGGTCAAGTGCTCTTTCATTGAGCTATTGGCGGTTATGTAAAAGTTATTTGTATATAGGGGGCTTCCGGTGGTTCTCCGGTTTCTGATTTCTTTATTTCCTTTTCTTTGTCAGCTCTTGCTTTTTTTATTACAATTGAGGAATTATCGACTAGTTCAATGATTTTTTCTCCTGTCTTTTCAAGCCACCAATCAGCGAAAACAAGCCTGTGACACCATTCATTAGGTTTTCTCACATCCTCATAGCAACAAAGAACAACATCTTTTTCGTATCGTTCATACATTGCAAGCTGCATACTGATTTTGGATATACCGATTCTTTCTATATTCTGACGATACTTTTCTTCAAAGATTTTACGATTGTACTCGTTGAATAACCAACCCGGCGGCGCTATATCCATTATATTGCCGGAAAGAATATAATCCAAATGAAATTTTGGCTTTCCTCTTGTTATTCCGACTATTGTATATTTATCAGAGCAAAGCTCTTTATTTTGATACCTGCTTGTATAAATTGCCATATAAAAAACTCCTCATATATTATTTACCATATAATCATTCTAACTTACCCGCTTACGGAAGTCAATCGTTTTGAAAAATATATTAACAAGACAGCCAGCCGACGAAAGGAGAAAAGTCAACCGGACTGTCTTGTGATATAGGGATAGGAGGAAACGAGTATAAATATGAGAGTATTTTACAAATACATAATACCACATCTTACACTGATGTAACAATGCCCTATTTATGCCCTGTTCTATTTCCTCATAAATGAAAGACCGTCAACCCCGAAAATAAGAGAGGTTAAGCGTTCAACTGCGGCATCGATATCTTTATAAACAGTCCTTATGTCAATACATTCCTTTTCTGCAATTGTTTCCGCTGTGCAAGTAACTTCATCTAAGTAAAAATTATTTATTACCCTCCATCTTCGCATATCCTCCGGCTTTATAGAACGTTCACAGAATATCTGATAGTGACTTATCATTTCATTGATATGATTAACTATAACCCTTGTTTTAGCAGCGCTTTCCCTTATACTTTCAACTCTGAAACTTTCTCCTCTGTTACCGCTCATAAGTTCAAGCACTTCTGCAAGGCCGGTATCATATTCAATTTGTGTAGCTTCATATATCGCTGTATCACTATGAATTACCAACGACCTATAATTACGTAACAATATTTTAGTATTGGCACGCTTTTTATTATATTGGTTCTTAGCTATCTCATCTTTGCGTTTTTCAGCTTTTTTCTCCTCTTCACGTAAAAACTCGCACGCTGTATTGGCGATTACTTCCAATGTATGGTCGTCAAGTTCATGCTTCTTATTTCTTGACATTATACTCCCCCTCATACACTATTAAGATAATGAAGACCCTTGCTATGTTGATTATCAAAATAGTTTAGAATGTCATCTTTATCCGCACCTTTGGGAAATAACCACCAATCGTCGATAAGTATTAATCCTGATGGTGAATCAGATTCTACTAAAGGAATATGTAAAAACTCCTTATACATTTTTTCGAGTTCAAGGTCCTCATATTTCTTACCTACTATAGAAGCTTCCTTGAGAAATTCAATCATTTCGTCAAGCCTGACAGACAATGATAGTTTGTATTCCTTACGAATTGAAAGGGTAATCGTACCATTACTGTAGGCACAATATAGACCGCAATCAGTGGTTTTGTGGTTCTCAATTTCTCCATTTGGTTTATAAATTGTCACAGCACCTTTAATCTCTGTTTGTACCCCATCATTTGGTCCAATCATATCACCTGTTTCTTTATTGATGTCCTCTACTCGTTTAATATCCATTATTCATTTACTCCTTCCATTCCCATAATCCCTGCTGACCTCTAACCGGTATAGGCTCAGGCAGCATTTTAATATTTACAAGTTCCCAAGCAAAACGCCCGGGAGTCCAGTCGCCGAAGTACACCTCTCGGTCTGCATGATAGATTCTCAAGCCTTGCTGTTCTTTCGTTCCTATTTCGAGAATTTGCCCCTCGCCGAGACTGCCGCGCCATGTCCTCTCTACAGTCCAACACTCGACCAAGTCCGCTGTGGCAATAACCGCTCCGAGCGGTAAGGTGTCAAAGCTGTATATGTCCGGTAAATTAAGAGCATAAGCGAAAGGATATAATTCCCCGTCCGTATATTCGTTAGTGGTAAAAGGTTTTTTACCTGCATGAATCGCTATCTGTCCTCGGTAATTAGTCGCCCATGAGCGCGTTTCATATTTTTTAGCGCCGACTGCTATTAGAGAAGCCCACGGCTGATAGACTGTTATTGCTTTCATATCGTTACCTCCCAGGGATATTCCCTCAGCATATCGTCCTCTCCGACAATGGGTATCAAACTGTTTTTCATGAAAATAGGAACACTGGCTTCTTTGCAAACCTTGACAATTTTATTAATCCAATCCGCTTGGGGAATAATCTTACCTTTCCTATTTCCGGTTTCCGCTCCGATTACTATCCATTTCCATCGTGGATAATTCCCGGGTTTATATATTATATCTGTGTCTATTTCTTCGTGAAGCGGTTCAAGGCTCAACCAATGCGAACCGTTATAACTATAGGCAGCCTTACGCAACTGGTCGTTATTTGTCACACTCATTCCGAAATGCATTTCCACGCCGTTAATCGGCTTTTTTCTATGTATTCTGCCTGTTGTCCCGCCATACTCTTCAAAAAACCATGCTGCATACGCTCTATAGTTTTTAGTTAGAAAAAGATAACGATGCTGCGGAGCAGAAGCACAAGCTTTTAAAACTTCATTAATCCATCCGTTAGGAACCCATGTACCGAACAAATCACACATACTGCCTACAAAGACAGTCTGAGGTGTCTTTACTTCCTGCGGTTCGCCGAGGCGGTAACGGTGGAATGTCGGGTCAAAGTTATAAGGATAACTTGCTTTTACGAATTTGCCGTTAGGATAACCATGTGCGGAAAATCGGCGCATAGGCTGTTTATTGAAAATATGAAGTGTTTCCCCATGCGTAGTATTGTGAATTGAACCAACACAAGTTCCCTCTCCGTCAGGTATTTCTTCACCGCCGCAACGTGGCTCAAATCCTTTAAATCTGTTCGCTTGTTTTCGCGCATAGCAGTATTTACAGCCATGCAGACAGCCGGTGACGGGGTTCCAGGTCATATCGCACCATTCAATGTCCGTCTTGTTCATGAGCTTTCCCCCGCTTTCCTCTGAAACTCGCTGCAGTATGCACGGGGTCCGGTAAATTCCGTATATCTGTCAGACTTTTTGTTCATACAGTAATTTGACATTTCATTCGGATGTCCGGGCATGGCTGTCCATTGAAACCCTGCACATTCCTTGCAGATTTTACCGCCGTTAATTTTTACTGCTTTATCTTTCACTATTCGTCACCGCCTTCAAAGTCTTCCGGCTCCTGATACTCGTAGTCATCTTCGTAGTTGTCCCCTCCGACCTCGGTATCATCGGTTTCAATTGTGTCGATAGGTACGAAATCATCACAACTGCTATTGCTGTCACATAGTCCCTCATAATGAATATCACAGCAAGCTTCCTCGTTACTTGCAGGAGGATAATGGGTATAGAGCTTGCATTTGGTACATATACAATCCGGGAATAGTTCTATGCAGTATGCCCTGCTTTCAGCGAAAGGGTCAGATGATTCTGCTTCGTTATCATCCCCGCTATAATCAGGAAGCAAGCCGGCTACATTCCTTCCGGGCAGGGCTTCTGTTTCAACGTCAATAATTGTTCCGTCAGAATTAACATCCTGAGCGTCAACATGAATATAATCATCAAAAAT
>DBCY01000088.1 GCA_002293295.1 Ruminococcus sp. UBA946
TTTTTGATGATTATATTCATGTCAATGCAGAGGTCAACGGTGAAACATTTGTTGAAGCTGATACAGAAACCCTGCCCGGAAGAAAGTTAGCCGGCTTGCTTCCTGACTACAGCGGGGATGATAACGAAGCGGAATCATCTGACCCTTTCGCTGAAAGCAGGGCACACTGCATAGAACTATTCCCGGATTGCATATGTACCAAATGCAAGCTCTATACCCATTATCCTCCTGCAAGTAACGAGGAAGCTTGCTGTGATATTCATTATGAGGGACGATGTGACAGCAATAACAGTTGTGATGATTTCGTACCTATCGACAAAATTGATACCGATGATACCGAGGTCGGCGGGGACGATTACGAAGATGACTACGAATATCAGGAGCCGGAAGACTTTGAAGGCGGTGACGAATATTGAAAGACAGAGCAGTAAAAATTAACGGCGGTAAAATTTGCAAGGAATGTGCAGGGTTTCAATGGACGGCTATGTCCGGACATCCGAATGAAATGTCATATTACTGCATGAACAAAAAGTCTGACAGATATTCGGAATTTACCGGACCCCGTGCATATTGCAGCGAGTTTCAGAGGAAAGCGGAGGAGAGCTTATGAACAAGACGGACATTGAATGGTGCGATATGACTTGGAATCCCGTCACCGGTTGTCTGAATGGCTGTGAATATTGCTATGCGCGAAAACAAGTCAAGAGATTTAGCGGTAGGGCAATAATCAAGGGACCAACCGAATGCTTTGAAAACTTTGACCCATATTATGAAAACGTTTTTTGGGAAAATAAAACGTTGCATATTTTAGACGAGCCGGAAGAATACCTCTGTAAAAACGATAAAATAATAAAAGCCCCTTATCCTTTCGGGTTTGACCCAACATTTCACCGTTACCGCCTCGGCGAACCGCAGGAAGTCAAAACACCTCAGAATGTCTTTGTAGGCAGTATGTGTGATTTGTTCGGTGAATGGGTTCCGGATGAGTGGATAAAGGAAGTTTTTAAGGCGTGTGAAGCCGCACCGCAACACCGATATTTGTTCCTCACGAAAAACCCCGGACGATATATGAACTTTATAAAATCAGAGAAATTGCCTATTAAATATCCGCCCAATTACTGGTATGGCGAAACCACAACTATAAGCGAATTACGCGGATTACCCAAGCCTTACAATCATTTCATTAGTATTGAACCTATTATGGGAAATGTATTCATGTCGCCTATAACTAATATAAAATGGGTGATAATCGGGGCAGAAACCGGAAACCGAAAAGGTAGAGTAATACCTAAAGCCGAATGGATTGAAAATATAGTTCGACAATGCATGACAAGTAAAATTCCTGTATTCATGAAAAACAGCCTGATTCCGATAATCGGCGAGGAAAATATGCTGAGGGAATATCCCTGGGAGGTAACGATATGAAAGCAATAACAGTTTATCAGCCGTGGGCTTCTCTAATAGCAGTCGGCGCTAAAAAATATGAAACACGCTCATGGTCGACAAATTATCGCGGGCCTATTGCGATTCATGCGGGTAAAAAACCTTTTACTAATAACGAATATACGGACGGGGAATTATATCCTTTCGCTTATGCTCTTAATTTACCGGACATATATAGCTTTGACACACTGACGCTCGGCGCGGTTATTGCCACAGCAGAACTGGTTGATTGTCATAAAATTATCGCAAGATACGGCGACAATCATCCGTGTATTCATTATCAGCCGTTTAACGCATATATGCAGGAGATTCCAATAATCGGTAATGAGCTTCTTTTAGGCGACTGGACGCCCGGGCGTTATGCCTGGGAACTCACAAATGTAAAAATGCTGCCTGAGCCTATACCGGTTAGAGGTCAGCAGGGATTATGGGAATGGAAGGAGCAATTGAAATGAATATTATCTCAGTACAGTTTCAAAGCAAGAGCAACCCGGAGGAATTTACCGGAAGGGAGTATACATACTACATCAACGGAACCGTTGAGGTAGGCGACATTATTCTTGTGCCGACTAAGAACGGCACGGGTACAGCCATAGTTTACAGAACAGACATGAAAGAATCGGACATTACAGAAGATATAAAGCCGTTCATCAAAACGATTGATGAAATAATATATCCGGCAGAAGAAGACAAGCTGCCGTTTTGAAAGAGGTATCAGAAAATGAAACTCCCTAAGGAATACTACCCGACCCCGAATAAACTTGCTGAGAAAATGGTTTACAAGGTTGACATTGACAGTGTATCAACTGTTTTGGAGCCAAGCGCCGGGGACGGCAATTTAATAACCGCCATTGCCCGGAGGATGGCAGCGAATAATTACCGGTACAGCAAAGACCCTGATTTCTCAGCAATCGACGCAATAGAGATTGACGAGGACTTACAGGCAATCCTGAAGCGTAAAGAAATACGGGTCGTTTATGACGACTTCCTAAGCTTCCATACATACAAGCGGTACGACCTTATTATCATGAACCCGCCATTTTCCAACGGCGATAAACACCTGCTGAAAGCCCTTGATATGCAGAAGAACGGCGG
>DBCY01000107.1 GCA_002293295.1 Ruminococcus sp. UBA946
AAGGTATTATTATGGAATTTATTGAAATTTTCCGCTAACTTATTAAAGAAAAGGGAACGGCATACAAATTATCGAAAGCAACTAAAATATCAGAGGGATTAATATCCGATTATAAAAGCGGACGTTCAAAGCCTTCTATTGAAAATTTAAATAAAATAGCAAAATATTTTAATATTACAACTGATTATTTATCAGGATTAAGTGATAACCCAGTCCCGTTGAAAATTTTATCGGAAGACGAACAGAAGATTATTAACGCATACAGGGGAAATACTGATTTTCAGGAAGAAGTTAAAAAACTGCTGAATACATGTGAAAATAATAAATCAGATGAATAAAAAATACGTGCTGAATAATTTCAGTACGTATTATTTTTCGCTCTCCAATTCTTCCATTGTTTTATTGATAAGCTTCGCGCCGCCGGATTCATATTCGTCAATTACTTTTTTCAGATATTCCTGATTTGCTTTTCCGTAAAACGGTTCAACTGCAATTTCAAATGGTATTCTCCCCTGTCTTACTACAGTTTTTGCAAATACCGTAAATGCCGTTGTCATATTAAGACCCATTTCATCAAAAAGGGTTTCGACCTGTTTTTTCAGGGTTTCATCCATACGTATTGTAACGCTTGTTGTTGCCATATAATCACTCCATTCTATATTGATATTATATCATATATCGATTACAATGTCAATACATAGTATTACATATTATTATAGAACCTTAATTAAATATAATAAAAAAACGGGACGGCATTTGCCGTCCCTTTGGTTTATATTCAGCTTGAAATATAAGGGAGCAAAGCAATATGTCTTGCCCTCTTTATTGCGATGGTAAGCTCTCTCTGGTGATATGCGCAGGTCCCCGTAACACGCCTCGGCAGTATCTTCGCCCTTTCGGTCATACACTTCTTGAGCTTGGAAATATCCTTATAATCGATTTTCTCGTTATTTTTATCGGCGCAGAACGCGCATACCTTTTTACGGGTCTTTTTAGCTCCGCGCGGAGCTCTCTCCCTGTCCCTGTTATCTCTTTCCACTATAAAACCCTCCTTAAACTTATTCAGTATAATATCCCCGTATAAAAACATACAGGTGAACGGTTAAAACGGCAGCTCGCTGTCTCCGATAACCTCTTCAAAATCACCGAAATCACCGACGGAAATCGTCGTATCACTGCCTCCGCCCGAATACTGCGCAGGCGCAGGCGCCGCATACTTCTGCGGTTCTCCGTAGCCTCCGGCATTATAACCGCTGTTAGAGTCGTTGTTTGCGGGCTTGTCGCCGCAAAAATGCATCTGGTCCACCCAAACCTCGGTGGTATAGTGCTTCACGTCAGGATGATTTTTATCGTTGTAGGAACCGGTACGGATATTACCCTCAACGGCAATCATCCTGCCCTTGCTGAAATATCTGCTGATTAATTCGGCGGTCTGGCTCCATGCAACGCATGAAATAAAGTCGGCTTGTTTTTCAGCGCCCTTTGCAACCCTGCGGTCGCAGGCAACGGTAAAGCGGCAAACGTTAGTCCCGCTGTTTGTCTGCCTTAGTTCGGGGTCTGCGGTAAGCCTGCCCATAAGAATAACCTTATTCATTACAATTCATCCTTCCTTAAAATACTATAAACTTACTTTACGGTAATAAGCGAACGCAGAACGCCTTCGGTTATTTTGAAAATACGGTCAAGCTCGGCTGGGAAATCAGGCTTGCAGGTAAAGTTATAAATAACATAATAACCGTCGTTCTGATAGTCGATTTCATAAGCGAGCCTTCTTTTGCCCCATTCGGTGACGTTTTCCAGCGTACCGTTTTCTTCAATCATTACCTTGAATTTTTCATGAAGAGCCTGTACTCCTTCTTCACCGTTTTTCAGGCTGTAAACCGCCATGGTTTCATAGGTTTCGTTAATTTTAGCCATAAAAGCACCTCCTCTTGGATTACGCCTGTATCTTTAAGCTTTAAGCCTGTACAGGCGAGGATAATATAAGCACTGTATTTATGCAATGCTAACCTGACATAAACGTGCAAAATAAATTATATCATATTGGCAGAACCTTTGTCAATAGATAAATTATAAATTCATATTATTAATACTGTATATAGCAGATAAATGCTGAAAGGACGCGTCCGAATGCTGTCATTATGCCCATAACAGGCTTTTACGGACGTACCCTCTTTTTATTTTACTCCGAATTTTTTGAAGTAATCAATATCTTCGCGGCTAAGCCCGCTTGTATCGGTATAATAAGAGCTTAGCTTAGTATTCTGATAAAAGCAGTATATCGTCACGGTGTAAAGGCTGTCGTCATAAGCTGCAATAAATGTAGGAACGATTTTTACCCCGGTTTTTTCCGCGGCGGTATCCATTATATTAAAAACACCGTCACCGTTAACCAGATTTTCCATAACGGAATCATATACGGACTTTGAAGTGCATTGTATGGAAGCTGACCGGTGCCTGTTCTTAAAGGTCTTGGTCAGTTCGCTCTGAAGAATGGATTTTGCGGAATCAAGGCTGTCGGCTCTCAGTTTATAAACCGCATAATAGCTTTTACCAGGGTCGTTTGCTTCGGGAATTTTTATTTCTCCCTGGGTTTCTATATAAGCTGTCCGGTACGATTCATCGTCAGTCATAAAATATCTGTATACGTTGCTTCCGTAAAGCTGTTCGCCGTCCTTAGAATTGCTAACATCAACATTATACCATTTTCCGTTATACCTTACTTTATTCCACATCCACTTTTTCCCGTCATTGCTGTTATCATTGTCCCCTGTCACATTAGTCACGGTGATACCAGCTTTTTCGCAGATATAAGTGAAAGCCCGCGCTAAACCGTCGCATTTGGCTGTGTTTTTCACAATCGCACCGTATGCCGTTTCATTATACTTTGCGGTGAGGCTGTAGGTAACGTTCCTCGAAAGATAATCATAAATATACTTGATTTTTGCATACTGCGTCATATCGGCGTCAAGCTTAGCGATTATTGCGTCCGCTTTTTTATCAGTATTTTTAATTAATGTATCATAATTCTTTTTTGAATAGGTGTAAGTAAGTAAAAACTCTGTTTCCCCATTCCGTATTATGTATATCCAGCCGTTCATATTAAAAGTGTAGGAATCATAATACGCCGCAAGTTCAAATAACTTGTTAATCTGTTTTTCGGTAAGGTTTTTTATAGAAAACTTTTTTCTGCATTCGATTATATTTGTACGTATTTCAAGATAAGCGTTCTTTTCGGATTTCGTGAGCTGATTTGCAAGATAAGGCAGGGGATAACTGTCTGCTTCCTCTGCTGAGGCTTCAATTGAAAATCCGCTTACAATGGGTTCAAAATTATTAAGAGGAGTTCCGAACAGGGTTCCGAAAGTTATGGTAACACTTAAAAACAGGATTAGTAATTTTTTCATTTATGCGC
>DBCY01000071.1 GCA_002293295.1 Ruminococcus sp. UBA946
ACAATGGCGGTATACCGCCTGCGGCGGTATGATTTTAATTAACCATTTACTAGGTACTAAGTTTCCTGCGATTTTTGCACTTGTTAAAGCTTCGCGCGAGTAAAATTACTTATTTCTTTACGCTTACGCATTGCTAATTTTTAAACACCCAAAAAAACATCATAATAAATTATACGGTTCTGTTGTCTGAATAAAATCAAACAACAGAACCTTCATATATTATTCTTTTACATATACTTTTAGGATTTCACCGATAAACTGCTTATGCATGGGTTCGTTTTCCTCATAATTGGATTTTAAGTCATCGGCAAGGTTATTCTTATCCATATCCCCTGCATAAATCTTCCGGCATACGAATATAAGCTCAGCGTCTTCAAACGCTGTCGTGCCGTCGGTAAAAAGGGGAGTTAAACCGGTTTGCGCAGCCTTGTCAAAATCCCTGCCCGAACGGGAACCGCAGAAATTCAAAGCCGGGCGTTTTTCTTCCGGGAGGAAGCTGACAGTAAATAATCCGGCTTTTTCAATAAATTCATATGTATACCTGCTCGGACGGATAACGGTAGTCATAGTGTTCTTGTTCCACATAACGCCCATGAAACCCCATGAGGCGGTCATTGTGTTATAGCCGTTCTCATCCCCCGCCGTCACTAAAAACCACTCCTTTCCTATTTTTTCGAACGGATTGAAAGTGAGAGAACCAATCGGAATTTCTTTGAATGCCATAAATTTTCCTCCTGTTAGTTAAATTAATATAATTATATGTGAAATTCCACATAATACAACCTTAATCAGATAATTTTACCTCCGCCTACTACTGTATCACCGTCATATATCACAAGCGCCTGTCCCTTTGCCGCCGCCCGCTGGGGACTGTCAAACCTGACGCGGAGCATACTGTCTTTATAAACGGTAAGCTCTCCCGGCATATCCGGCATATTATATCTGGTTTTGGCGGTGATACGCATTTTACCCGTTATGCCGGAAACGGAAATCAGGTTTATATCATCGGCAGTAACCGTATCAGAATAAAGCGAAACGTTTTCACCAAGGGTAACGGTATTGCTGACGGCATCCTTTCCGCATACGTACATCGGTTTACCGAACGCCGTTCCCAGACCTTTTCGCTGTCCTATAGTATAATTAATAATACCCGTATGTCTTCCTGTTATATTATTGTTTTCGTCAATAAAATCACCGTCCGGAAAGGTTTTCCCGGTATAAGACCTTATAAAGCCCGCATAATCGCCGCCGGGTACAAAGCATATATCCTGGCTGTCGGGCTTGCGGGCATTAACAAGACCGTTATTTTCCGCCAGTTTACGGTTTTCATCCTTATTGCTTCCCCATAACGGGAATACGGTGTGCGATAGCTGTTCCTGCGTCATGTTATAAAGAACATAGGTCTGGTCTTTCTTTTTATCGGCTGAACGGTTCAGGTTATAACGCCCGCTGTCTTCATTGTAAACTGATTTTGCGTAGTGGCCGGTCGCAATTCTGTCGAAACCGAGTTCCTTTGCACGGCGCAGCATTTTATCGAATTTTATATGCCGGTTGCATTCAATACAGGGATTCGGCGTTTCACCGTTTATATATCCTTCTGCGAACCTGTCAATAACCTCAGTTCTGAATAAATCCTTAAAATTAAACACATAATGCTCGATTCCGAGCTTATAACAAACGCTTCTTGCGTCTTCAACATCCGACAGAGAACAGCATGCGCGTGTAGATAGATTCTCACTAGTATTTTCCGAATCAAAAAGCTTGAGGGTGCAGCCGCTGACATCATAACCATCCTGTTTTAAGAGCAATGCGGCGACCGAGCTGTCTACGCCTCCGCTCATACCCACAAGAATTTTATTTAACATTAATATGACCGCTAAAATACGGTTATTGCCGTGATTACTAGCGGGTTCCTCCTTTAATATTTAATATTTTTAACGTTCCTTTGGTTTGTATTATAGCATAAACAAAATTAAAAATCAATTATTATAAATAAATTTATAAAAACCCTGTTCAAAGTCATTATTATATGTTATAATACTACAGGCAAATAATATGATTGAATGAGGTTGAGCATTTATGAAAAAACATATGGCGCTGGTGTTATCTGTAATTATAGTTTCGGGAATGTCCGCATGTGATGACGAAAACACCCAGGAAACTGTTACTTCAATAACAGAAAGCGAGCAGACTGTAAGCGAAATGTCAGTTGCCGGTGATAATACGCTTGCGGAATACACATCCCAAAGCGACGGTTCGGCAAGGGTTACCGTTGAGGGTACAAAATTCATGGTCGGCGGTAAGGAATTATGGATAAACGGCGTTAACACCCCCTGGGATAACTGGAACGATTTCGGAGGGGAGTTTGAAAGCGAATTCTGGGATACCCATTTTGCAGAGCTTAAGGAAGCCGGAGTCAACAGCACAAGAATCTGGGTGAACTGCAACAGTATGGTCGGCATAAAGCTTATGACAACCGGAGAGGTTAAGGAAGTCACCAAAGAGCACTGGGAAGACCTTGACGTTCTTTTCACGCTTGCCGAAAAACATCAGATATATTTAATGCCGACGCTGCTGTCCTTTGACCATTTTAAGGAACCCAACATCGGTTATGACCGCTGGAGAATGCTCGTGCAGGATGAAACGCTGACAAAATCGTTTATAGACAGTTATGTAATCCCATTTGTAAAACGTTACGACAAGAACGACTATTTATGGAGCATAGACCTTATGAACGAACCCGACTGGGTTATTGAAAATGCCGAAAGCGGAAAAATCGGCTGGGAGTATATGGGACCCTTCTTTGCTTCATGCGCGGCGGCAATTCATGAAAATTCAGACATTCTTGTAACAGTTGGACTCGGTATGGTAAAATACAATTCGGATAAATTTGAAGGAAACTATCTGGCGGATGATTATTTTAATTCGCTTGCCGGTGAAAACGCTTATGTGGATTTCAACTCTACACATTATTATTACTGGCAGAACCGTTATATGGGGTTCCCTTTTGAGGTAACGCCGGAAGAATTCGGACTTACTGACGGAAAGCCCAATGTTTTAGGAGAGGTTTCGGCAAACGGCGGCGAAAGCGGAAGAACCATAAAATCAATGTATGAAAACGCATACAACAACGGCTGGAACGGTGTTATGGCATGGACATCCAACGGCGTTGACAGCAACGGCGACTTGGACGACGTAAGAACGGCGACAGTCCCGATTTTAGAGCTTGCCCCCGAAAAAGTATTCCCGCTAGTACCAATTAACAATTGAGTCCTTCTA
>DBCY01000195.1 GCA_002293295.1 Ruminococcus sp. UBA946
GTTAATTATTAATTGTTAATTAATAAAAAATCAGGGTAACGTCATTTCCGGCGTTACCCTGTACTTATTCGTTAATTCAAACGGATGCTTCAAATTTCTCCCTGTCCCTTTTTGCCTTTAATCTCTTTTTTATAAGCTCCTTTGTGTCGTCGTCAATCACGCGGGTCAAATCGTCGTTTGAAACTACGGCGTCGGAAAGCTTTAAAAGCTCCCTTTCAAGTTCGTCCGCCGCCATTCTCCTTAGACGCGCTTCCTTTGCCATTCTTGCCTGGTTTGCAGCCCTAGCCTTATTATAAAGGAGGGGGGCGTTTTCCTTTATGAATTTCAGTTCCTTGTTGCTGGGTATTTTACCCCTTGCTATTTTACGCGCGATTTTCTTAACGTCCATCGAACGCTTTTTTGCTTCCTCAAGGTATTTGTCCATATATTCCTTGAACTTGTTCCTTATCCTGTTGCACTTCTCAAGGTCTTTGTCCATTTGTGAAATTCCGTTTATGCGTTCCATATAGGATTCATTGTCGTAATAATCCGACCTGCGGTTAATTTTAGCTTCCGTCTCTTCGGCTTCACGAAGTGATTTTTTATAATTTTCAAGGGTGATTATGTCTTTTTCCGATTCTTTAGAAACTGTTACCCTGCTGTGAATATCCGCTTCGGCTTCGGCAACGGCTTTGGCGGCTTCTTCCTTTGTATATCCCTTAGCCTGCAGCATAACGTTAATATAATTATATCCGCTTACCCTGCTCATAAAAAGGCAGCCCCCCTTCATAAATTTACAAAGAATTTATAAAATAATTTCCAATATTTTCACTTATTATATATATCGTCATAAAACTTAAATACTTTAGTAAAAAAACATAGTCAGGATTTGACTTTTCGGGAGTTTTTGTGTATAATTTTTTATGTGCAGGCATAACATATGGACTTCTGAATTTTGGAGATAAAGTTTGAAAGTTTAATCTTTCAAATCAAACATTGCATTTTTAAGGAAAGGTATGGTTATAATTATGACAGAAATCGAATACAGGGACGACATAATCATGGAAACGTTTCAAAAAGAAATAACTGAGAACTTGGGTGATAAAGCCTGGGAGACGCTTATAAAGGACATCGGCGTTCCCGTTCCTCAGGATGAATGGAGATGCGGCTGTAATAATATGCGGATTTTCATGCGGCGTTTTGATGAAATAACAGAAAACGACGGGCTTGCGAAAACTGTTTTAACCCGCGTCCGTCACGGCTTAAAGCATGAGCAGTTCTCCGGCGCAAAAGAAAAATTCAAAAACTGCGGGAATAACATCGATACTTTCATATTACGGGAATATCAGGAACAAATTGAATTATTCAGAAGGCTTAACGCCGAAGGCAAAGATTTTTACGGTCAGGCAATAACAGACGAGGTACTGGATTTTGTTCTAAAACAGGAAGGGATGCTCGCTCCCGTCCGAAAAGGGAATGAGCTGCACATATCGGCTTTCCCTTACGATATGGCAAGCTACATAAAAGAAAATGACCCGGTGATGAAACGTTTTCACGCCTGCCATTGTCCTTATGCCAGAAACTCTGTTTATACCGAGGAAGGCGCGGTAAGTAAAACACTTTGCTACTGCAGTCTCGGACATGCGAAAATCATGTGGGATGTCATTTTGGAAACTGAGCTTGACGGAGAGGTTGTTTCAACTGTTTTAGGAGGGGACGACCGCTGCGGATTCGTTATTTATCTGCCCGATGATGTTATCCGGAAATATACTTAACCGGATTAATAACAGCGTCATAGAAAATATGTGTACAGCCGGAATTAATACAGACGTCAAATTTAAGCAAGAAATGACGGAAAAAGCCGACTCTTCTTATAGAATAAAATTTAAACAATGTAATAATTTTAATAACTGTAATTGCTACATATAAAAATTATGAAAAGGACGGTTAGTTTTATGGCACTTGACGGGGCGTTTTTATACGCCGTAAAAAACGAACTGCAAATCCTTGTCGGCAGTCGCGTGGATAAAATCCACCAGCCGTCCAAAGAGGAAATTATTATAGCAATCCGCGCCAAAGGCGGCAGCTTTAAGCTTCTGATTTCGGCAAACGCGGATTCGGCGCGCGTCCATATAACGAAAACAGCGGCGGAGAACCCTAAAACCCCGCCTATGTTCTGTATGCTCCTGCGAAAGCACTTAAACGGCGGCAGGCTTTTGGATATAAGGCAGGACGGCATCGAGAGGATTTTGTATTTTGATTTCGAGGCGATGAACGAGCTGGGCGATATGGTTAAAATAACGCTTGCCGCGGAAATAATGGGCAGGTACTCAAACCTGATTATAATTAACGCCGATAATAGAATTATCGATAGCATAAAGCGTGTCGACAGCGGTATGTCAAGGGAGAGGATGGTTCTGCCGGGCATTTCGTATAATTTCCCCCCTCGTGAGGAAAGGCTCGATTTCAGGGACTGCACTCCTGAGCAGGTAAAAAAAGCCCTTGACAGCCTCCCGGACGGAGAACTTTCAAGGTGCCTTATTAAAATATTCGAGGGGATTTCACCCGTCGTTGCCCGTGAATGGGTTTTTTACGCCGGAAGGGGTCAGGAACTCAGGAAGTCGGATTTAAACGGAAACGGCGGTGTTTTTGACCGTCTTATGTTTTATATAAAAAAATCGGCTGACGAGCTTACAGCTTCGGAATGCAATTTTACCGTCATAAAGGAAAGGGACGGCGCTTTCAGGGATTTTTCGTTCATGCCGGTTCATCAGTACGGTTCGCTGATGGTTACGGAGCAGACGGACAGCGCCTGCGGACTGCTTGATTATTTTTACTCCCGGCGCGATAATATACTTAGGTTAAGGCAGCGTTCAAACGATTTGTACCGACTGCTTATAAACTATACCGAGCGCATTTCAAGGCGGCTTCAGGCTCAGCAAGAGGAACTTGCGGCATCGGCGGAGCGCGGGAAATTCAAGCTGTACGGCGACTTAATTTCGGCTAATATGTATTCAATGCGAAAGGGTATGGAATCCGTAACCCTGCAGAATTTTTATGACGAAGAGCTTGCTAGCGTTAAAATCCCGCTTGACAAAAGGCTGAACCCGTCGCAGAACATGCAGAAATATTATTCCGAATACCGGAAAGCCGACACAGCCGAAAAAATCCTAACGGAACAAATCAAACAGGGCAATGCCGAGCTGGATTACATCGATTCGGTGTATGACGCTCTTACAAGGGCGGCCAGCGAGGATGAGGTGAACGAGCTTCGCGCCGAGCTTTCCGAGCAGGGGTATATAAAATCGTCAAAGCTTAGCAAGTCAAAGCCGCCCAAAGCCCGTCCCCCGCTGGAGTTCACCTCCCCCGACGGGTTTAAAATCCTTGTGGGCAGGAACAATAAGCAAAACGACACGCTTACCTTAAAGCTTGCCGAAAAAACCGATTTATGGCTTCATACAAAGGATATTACGGGCTCCCATGTTATTGTTAAATCGAACGGGAATACCGGGCTCCCGGACGAAACGGTTTTATACGCCGCCGGAATAGCCGCCCTGCACAGCAAGGCGAAGAATTCCTCGCAGGTTCCGGTTGACTACACCCTTGCCCGGTATGTAAAGAAGCCCTCCGGCGCAAAGCCGGGCATGGTTATTTTCACAAACAACAAAACCTGCTATGTTTCGCCGTTAATAACCGAAGTCGGTGAATGACAGCAGGATAAAAACAAATCTGAGTTTCTAAATAACAGTTTTTAACCATTCTGAAATAGCGGTAAATTATATAATAATAAGGGGCGGCGTTTTGCCGCCTTTTGCCGTTATACCATTAAGAACAAAAAGCCTGCTCAGGTAATAGTGTTTTAACAGTATGTTTTGTTCAAAATAGTAATACGCTGACATATGCTGATGTTAGCAGGGAGCGCAAGACGGCAAAACGCTGCCCCCCTGTTTTTATTTTATCGCTTTTATTCTATTTGCTACATGTTTAATAAACTCTTCAACAATGGGTTTTTCGTTTTCTGAATAAACACACCGTGCATAAAAATTTGGATTTTTGTATGCTTCATCTATAGCAAACTGCATATCATGCTTTACCTCTTTGGCTGTAACACCGTATTTCTTGGCTATTTTTTTATAAATCTTCTTATTCATATATATTACACCTCTTCAAATTATATTATAAACATATTATAACATAATACAAGATAAAATGCAATACATATGTGCAACAAATGTAGTGCTGATAGAATATAAATATAAGTATATAAT
>DBCY01000049.1 GCA_002293295.1 Ruminococcus sp. UBA946
TTTTAGTTGTTATGAGGTACTAGATTATGTACTGATAAAAACTGTCCTATAGGATGCCATTAGTTTTTGTTTAATTTGCTGGTATTACACCCGGTAATGATTATTTCGACAGCTTTTTATACAGTTCCTGAGCCTGAGGTGTGCTCATCATTTTTTCAATAAGCTGAGGGTTTTTAATAAGCTGGTTAAAAATCTGAGCGTCGCCCGGCTTCATATTGTTCATTGCAGAATCAAATTTCCCCTGCTCGAACTCTTGTTTAAGCGTCTCGGCAGGAACGTTAAGCTTTTTGCTGATAACATCGAAAAGTGAATTCATATTATTCGGATTAATATTCATAATACTTAAATCTCCTCTTTATTTCTTTTACAGTTTATGATATAATAGCTGTAAATAGAAGTATTTATATAGTATATGTAAGCGGAGGTGTTTTTGTGAGAATTGTTGTTATATCAGATTCGCACGGTAATATTGATGCGGTTGAACGGATTATTGCCCGGAATCCCAATACCCGTATTTTTATGCATTTAGGCGACGGGGAAAGGGAATTCAATGTAATGCGGGTTAAATACCCTGAGCTTGATTTGCGGATTGTCGCAGGAAACTGCGATTATAACAGCAATTTTCCTATGGTACATGTCATAGACACTGAGTTCGCTCGTATAATGTGCACGCACGGTCACAGATATAGCGTAAAGGAGGGTACTGAAGTTCTGCGCTCAATAGCATTGGACAACGACTGTTCGGTGGCTTTGTACGGTCATACGCACCGGCGCCTCAACAGTTACAGCGACGGTATTTACCTTATGAACCCCGGCAGCTGTTCCCAGCCGAGGGACGGCAAGCCTCCCTCATATGGTTACATAGACCTTACGACAGCCGGAATTGTCACCAATGTTGTCGATTTATGATTACCGGCATTACCAAACAATAAATATATGCCGTTTTAAGGCGGCGGAACGGAGTAAGAGTTTGAAATACAAATTTTCAAGCTTAGGAGTTTTGTCCTGAAAGGATAAAACATCCGGAAAGGATGGTCATAAAAAATGAAAACAAGAAAAATAGCGGCAGTTTTAATGACATTCATTATGGCAGTATCATTAACGGCATGCGATACGGCAGACCCGGCGGGCAATGATGAGACAAAAGCTTTGGAAACGACCAATGACGGTATTGTTAATACTATTGTAAAGGATGAGAATGCTGTGCTGAAAACAAAAAAAGAAGCCCCCGAAACCCCCGAGGAGTTTCATGAAGCTATGGTTATACGTTCCTTCGTGCAGTTCGGAAATACCCACCGTCTCAATAAAAAGGCAATGCAGATGGCAAACGGCGAAAAAACGACAATCGCCTATATCGGCGGTTCCATTACCGAGGGGATGAACGCCGGAGCCGACGGCTGCTACGCGAAGCTTTCCTATGAAATGATAAGCGAAAGATACGGTACTGGCGACAATGTGGAATATGTCAACGCCGGGCTTTCGGGGACGCCCTCCGTTCTTGGGACATTACGCGTCGGACGCGATGTGCTTGACTATAACGCCGATATAGTTTTCATTGAATTTGCTGTGAACGACGCGACCGACGACTTTCATAAGGAAGCCTATGAATCGCTGGTCAGGACTATTCTTGCGGATGATAACGAACCGGCGGTTATACTGCTTTTCACCGTGCTTGAAACGGGATATACGGCGCAGGACCACATGAAGGAAATCGGCGAATACTATGAGCTTCCCATGATTAGCGTTGCCGACGCCTTAAAGCCTGAGTTTGACGAAGGCAGGATGGTATGGGCAGACTACTCTGACGACGGCTCCCACCCCCATGTCGAGGGTCACAAGCTTGTTGCTGAATTTATAGAAAATTACTTTATTCAGCTTGACTACCGCAGTATGGTTGAATCTGACTATACTTTAAAGCCCGCGGCTAAATTCGGGAGGGCATATGAAAATTCCGTCATGATTGACAATAACTATAATAATACAGACCCGGATTTTAACATTTCGGATATAGGGCGTTTTTATAACAACGCCGGCGGAACGCGCCTTTTCAAAAGCGGATGGGGTAATTCACAGTCCTATGACGGCGGCGGCACGGGAGGCTTTAAGTTCAAGGTCAAAGCAAATGCCGTATCCCTGATTTACAAGCGGAATAACAATGAATCCATGGGCAAGGCTGATATTTACCTGGACGGCGAAAAATTAACCACAATCAATGCAAACGACAAGGACGGCTGGGGTGACCCCTTCACCGCTCGGCTCATTAAATGGCAGGGGGTTAAGGAAATGGAAATTGAAATACGTATGGCGGAGGGCTTTGAGGATAAGGCATTTGAGATTCTGGGTATTGCTTACAGTCAGAATGAGACTTTTATGTGAATGGAGTTCTTTTCTAAAGAAATAGGCTCTTAAAACAGGAGGAGTTAAGGAGATTAACCTTATGGTAAATGAAATTTATAACCTCTACAAAGAAACCCTTCCCGATATAATAAGAAGCAGGGATACTATAAAAACCATTCTGGGAGATAAGTCAAACCATGTAATCATCCGTAAGGATAAAAACCGCCTTGCAGGGGTGTCCGTAATAAACGGCAATACCATATACCTTCTTTGCGTTGCAGAGGATTTTCAGAAGCAGGGCATAGGCTCGGAGCTTTTAATGGAATCCGAGGAATATATTTCCTCCCGCGGATTTAATAAAATCATCCTCGGTAACGGGGATGACTACATAATGCCGGGGGTCCCCATGAACAAAAACGCGCATGAATTTTTTAAAAAACATGGTTACGCCCATTCATGGGGTGATTCGGGATGCTATGATATGTGGCAGGAGCTGGAGAATTTTAACTATACTAAATTTTCCATAGGCGATATAATAAACGGAGTTTTATACCGCAAAGCTGATATTAATGACCTTAACAGGATTTTAATAAGCCTTTCCGATAATGAAGAGGATTTTACGGAATATTACAGAAATGAGGAGCTTTATAAAGGTGACGATAAAATACTTGTTCTGCTTGCGGAAATTAACGGTGAGGTTTTGGGTACCCTTTTTGTGGGTATTGAAACCGAATGCGAGGGTTTCGGAAATATCGGGCTTACCGCAACCGCGCGAAAATACCGCGGAAAAGGGGTTGCCACAAACCTGGTCAGAATTGGCACGAAATATTTAAAGGAAAAAGGACTTGAAAAAGCACACCTTAGTTTCACATATACCGGTTTGTTGAATCTTTACCGCAGGGCAGGATATGAGGTCTGCATGGAATATTTTATGGGGGAAAAGGAATTGCCGCAATGACACGGTATTTTAATATGAGGTATATTTCTAATTCCTGGAAGTAAGGAATTTCACCGAACGTTCTATGCTGTCCTTTGAATTTCCCCAGTCGGCGTCCTTTTTGGCGTTGCGGTAGTCATACATACTGCAGTAATGAGAAACATCGTCATATAAGGACGCTATGTATTTTTTGGTTAAAGCTGATATAATCCTGTTGAAATTATCAAGAGCAGATTTTTGCAGATATGCAGGGGCAAGGGATGTCAGCAGGTCGTAATGCGGCAGGCATATGTACTCCTGTTCTTTTAAAAGTTCTTTAATATCGTCCCGTGAGGACATTTCAAAAAAAGTCCGAAGTAACCTTTCCATCCCCCACTCAACCTTTTCGCATACGAAGCATGTGCTGTTAATCTCGGAAAGCTTTGCTTTCCGGGAATTTTTTGGTTCAAAAAGCTTTTTACGGGAGAAAAGCTCCCTGTCGACCTCCTCAAGGTGCGTCTGAAGCATAAGCGCGAGCGAAAGCCTGTTTTTCTGTTTTAACATCTGTAAAAAATGAGTATGGCAGAACCCCGCCCGGTTTGTTTCTATCCGAACGTCCGGCTCCATCATCGCCGCGCCCATTATGTATTCCACAGTGCGTTGTTCCAGCATATCGCGCATACGGCAGACGGGACATCCCTCTTTAGGTTCGAGAACAGCGTTTACAGGTATGGTTAATATACTTTCACGCATTTTAAAATGACCATCCTCCCCGGACATTTATCCGTCCTTATTAAAGTATACATTTATTTGCACCTGATGTCAAGTTCTGATTTTTATAGTGCGTTAAGTTGAAAACCCTAAAGGGTTTTCAACGGGAGCGTTGCTCCCTTTCCGCTGCATGGCAGCGGAAAACTTCCTGTATAGTAGGTTACGGCTTTGCCGTAACGCACTGCGTGCTAGTTTAAAACACTTTTAGTGTTTTAAACTTAACCTACTATATAATGCGTACTGAACAATTACACAAAATGTGTAATTGTTCCCGGAAACAGACAAGTCTGTTTCCGGGTGCGAAAAAAGCTTTGCTTTTTTCGCAATACTTCTTGATAATGTCTGCATATAAAACAAAAAACACTGCCCGTTCTGCATACGGACAGTGTTTACATTTGATGTTAGATTGTTAAGCGTCTGACAACTATTATAAGTTGAATTGAAACGCTAAGTTAAATCATGAATAAGCGCTGTTATGAATTAGCCTCTTTTCTTAGCGATTATTGCAGCAGCTGCAAGAGCTACAGGAATAACTGCGAGAGCCACGGAAGCGTTACCGGTAGGAACGTTTTCTACAGGAGTTTCTTCAACAACTTCGATAACTTCTTCTTCTTCCTCTTCAATAACTTCTTCTTCTTCGATTACATCTTCTTCAATGATTTCTTCGTCTTCGATTATATCTTCTTCGCCTTCAACGGGAGCAGTTGTATCAACTGACTCATCAAGAGTGTTGGCAAGAACTACATCGAGGGAATCCCAGTACCAAGTATCAGAAGTGTAAAGGTTCATAGTGTTGAGGTAAGAAACGAAAGGATTGATAGCAGAACCGGAGTTGGTAGTCATAACATCTTCCCAGTTGAAGGAAAGTGTGCCTGCGCCGAAAGTGAAGGCATTAACGTCGGAAAGTGACATCGAGTAAACGCCGTTGATTACGAGAGCGCCGTTGAAAAGGTTGTAGAACTGGTAATCAGTGATATAACCTGTATAGCCGGAAGTTTCGCCTGCATAAAGGTCATAAATCTGGTCACCAAAGCTCTTGTACTTGTCATCGCCTTCCCAGTCGTTATCAGTATAGGAACCGTTTTCCATAACGTTCTTGGTAGCGGTGTTGAAAGTAAAGGTAATATCGTCATAGTTAGCTATGGCGTCGTTAAGAACAGGTTTAACGTTAGCGTAGGAGAGTGAAGCACCTGTGAGTTCAGGCTTAACAAGACCGTTGGTATCGTCGCCGAGGTATCCGAGAAGTTCAGTACCGCCGGACATCTGAGTCCTGAAAGGATACTGGGTGTTGCCCTTTGCTATGAAAGCAGTTGCGAGAGGAGCGAACTGCCAGGCTTCGGTTACTCCGTATTCAACAACTTGAGTTTCTCTTGCGCCGCCTACACCGGCATAATAATCCATAACACCTACGCCGTATTCAATCTTGATTTGGTCTTTGTCGATAGGACCGTTGATAGCGGCGATATCGCCGGTTACTTCATGTTCAATAACCCACTGAACATAAAGCTCAGAATCGTCAGCAAGGTCTACAACGCCTGCGAGGTCAAAAACTACTCTTTCCTGAGCATCAGAGGCTACATTACTAGTTACTGTACTATAATCAGTACCCCAATACTGTGTTGTCATATTGCCCTGAGTAGTACCGAAATATCTTGAGAAGTTTTCGTTCCATTCGCCGTACTTATAAGTCTGGGTGAAGGTTTTGCCTGATTCTAAAGTACCCTTGATGGTAACTTCCTTTGTTCCCCATGCAGTAGCGTTAAGAGCGCCGCTGGTGTCGGAAAGAGCCAGTACCTGTTCTTCGCTGTCAAAATCGCCGATATCGTCGATTCTGTAGGAAAGGGTAACTGTACCGTTTGAGGATTTAAAATCAGTTCTAACCAAATTGTAGTGAAGAGTCTGTTCGCCGAAAGCTGCGGAAACGTTTGTAGCCATTGCAGATACGGCTACCGCGCTTGCTGCTACTGCAGCAATTGTCTTTTTCATGTTCATGAAAAATTCCTCCTTGTTTTGTTTTGAGTTTTTTCTTTATTTATTTCCAAAATTGAAATGGAAATCAAATAGTAACTGTGACTTAATGAATCTCATAAATAACGATATGTTTTTATGGACTCTTTACATCACGCTATAATTTTAACATTCCGCGGCGAAAGTGTCAATGTACATCTGTTACAAATTTAATTTTGTTTTTTTATAAATGATGTACATTTTTCACTGATTTTTAAAGCACATCATAAAAAAAGAATTAAAATCCGTAACTTACATGATTTTTTCGTAACAGGTTTGTAATTTTTACAGCACTGATGAAAATCAGTTAAGCCACCTGCGGATTAATGAGGTATGCACCCTTTTTTCTCCGCCTTAGTTATGATAACACATATCGGGGGGGATGTCAACGATAAAAATTTTCAAATTTTTTTGTTAAATACTGTTCGTATTTGTAGAACATTACTTATAATCGGGTATACTATATTAAAAGTGTGGAGTGTGGAGTTTGGAGTTTGGAGTGTGGAGTGTGGAGTGTGGAGTTTGGAGTGTGGAGT
>DBCY01000003.1:0-7208 GCA_002293295.1 Ruminococcus sp. UBA946
AATCTCTTAAGTTGTTACCATTGTATTCCTTACTCCTCGTTCGCTCCATACTTAAAAAAGGGGATGATTAAGAGCTTATGGCTGAAACGCCCATTTATGATTTTATTAAGGATTATACAAGTCAAAACTATATACGCGCTCATATGCCCGGGCATAAGGGTAAAGCCCGGTTTGACGAATATGGGATTTCACAGGCGGAACCGTATGATATTACGGAAATAAAAGGAGCCGATTCGCTTTATGATACGAACGGAATCATACTTAAAAGCGAACAGAACGCCGCAGGGCTTTTCGGTTCGGGGAGGACGGTATACTCAGCCGGAGGTTCGACGTTATGCATACAGACGATGCTTGCGCTTACCTGTAAGGAGGGTAATACCGTAGCCGCTGCCAGAAATTCGCATATATCCTTTTTAAACTCATGTATTTTACTCGGTCTGGAAATAAAATGGATTTACCCTGATTATAACAGTAACAGTCTGCTTTCGGGAACAATCACCCCCGAAAAAACCGAGAATATACTGAATGCGAATGATAAAATAAAATGCGTTTTTATAACATCGCCCGATTATCTGGGAAAACTTGCCGATGTAAAGGGAATATCAGCGGTTTGCAGGAAACACGGCGTTAAGCTTCTTGTGGATAACGCCCACGGCGCATATCTGAATTTTCTTGAAAAACCGTGCCATCCGATTAATCTCGGAGCGGATATATGCTGCGACTCGGCTCATAAAACGCTTCCCGTACTTACGGGAGGAGCATACCTTCATTTCGCCGATTATGAGGCTTCCCTGAGAGCGAAGGATATAATGTCATTGTTCGGAAGCTCCAGTCCTTCTTATCTGATTTTACAGTCGCTGGATTTATGCAACGGATACCTGGATACGGATTTCCGAAGCGACCTGCGCAGGGTATGCCGCAGTATTGAAAATATGAAAAGACAGCTGGCGGGTAAATATACCGTATGTGAAAGCGAACCGCTGAAGCTTGTCATTTATACTCCTCCATGCGGGGTCAAAGGTTATGAGCTTGCGGATTTACTGCGCGTCAACCGTATTGAACCTGAATATTCCGACGATACCCATTTATTATTTATGTTTTCAGCATCCGACGCCGATTCGGATTTGGATTATATTTATAAAACGTTGTCGTCGTTTGATTTGCCTTATGATGATAACTGCCGAAATAAAGAAGTTTATTTCCCGGAACCTGAAGCGGTTATGAGCGTCAGGGAAGCTTTTTTCGCCGAATCGGAGGAAATCCCAGCCGGTGGATGCGCAGGCAGAATCTGCGCAAAAACGCGTACGGTATGTCCTCCCTGCGTTCCTGTGGCGGTCAGCGGAGAACGTTTTTTTGCCGGATATGAAAAAATTTTAAAAATGTATAGCATTTTTACTGTAAATGTGGTAAAATAAATTATATGTACATAATGTCCCTTTATTTTTTGGTGTATGCTTATTTTCAAGGAGCTGATTCTGATGAAACTTATATATGCGATTGTTAATAATGATGACAGTCATTCCGTTTCCTCTTCGCTTACAAAAGCGGGGTTCTTTACTACAAAGCTTGCGTCTACGGGCGGTTTCCTTAAATCCGGCAATACAACCTTCCTTATATGCGCGGAAAATGACAGGGTCGACAATATTATTAATATAATATCCAGTCATTCAAAAAAGCGGCTTCAGCTGGTTCCCGACGCCAATATCGGAGGCGTTGAGGTTAACGGGGCTTCTTTTCCTATTGAAGTACCGGTCGGGGGAGCGACAATTTTCGTTACCGATATCGAAAGATTTGAAAAGGTATGATTTTATATTCAAAGCGGAATATTACTGACAGCATTGAGGCAATGAACCGTAAGAACAGGCTTGCCCACGCTTTTTTACTGGTGGGGGAAAAGGGTTCCGGCAAAAAGACGGCAGCGGATTATATAGCCGGAATGCTCTTGTGCGATACGAAGAACGCATGCGGGGAATGCCGGAATTGCAGGCGGATTGAAAGAAAAACCCATCCCGACGTTATCCGGCCTGAAAGAACGGGGAAAAAGCTTATTTACAGCAGGGATACCATCCGTATGATCTGTTCGGATGCCTTTACTTTCCCTAATGACTGTGACAGTAAGGTTTATATTTTTGCCGATTGTGAAAATATTGAGGAAAATACCCAGAATCTTTTGCTGAAGCTTATCGAAGAACCGCCCGGTCATGCTTATTTCATATTTACGGCGGTAAACAGGGAGGTGTTTCTTCCCACATTTCTGTCCAGGGTTATTACCCTCGGCGTCGGCGAATGCTCCGAAGACGAATGCAGGAAAGCGCTTCTTGACACCGGCAGGTATGACGAAAGCTCGGTTGAAGCCGCTGTGTCGCATTTTCATGGAAACATAGGACTTTGCGCTGAGTTCCTGGATAATGACTCGCTTGTCAGACAGACCGAAGCCTGTAAAATGATTATAGACGGAATAGCGGAATCCGATGAATATAAAATAATCAAGACGCTGGCTCAGCTCGGGGAAAACAGGGCGTATATCCGCGACGTTCTGACGCTTGCTGACAAGGTTGTCAGGGATTCCTGCGTTATAAGGATTAACCCGAAGGAGAGCGGCAGTTTGCTGACGGGATGTTACAGGGAAGGCGCTGAAAAGCTTTCAGGCAGGCTTTCATTCAAAAGAGCTTCGGTAATCCATGAGGCTTTTTATCAATATTCGTGTTTCCTGGCAGGAAACGTTAACTGCAGCGCTGCCGTGTCGGCATTGGGAGGTATTCTGGTTGGGTGAACCGCAGTTTCAGATATATGGTTTTGTTTTTATATATAGAACAACATCAAAGGATGGTCATTAGAATTATTAAACTGAAAGGAGATGGTTTGCTGTTTGTAATCGGTATAACGGGGGTGGTTTTCAGCCCCGGGCATACGGGTATTGCGGAACTATTAAGCTGAATGTATATCCTTCGGCTTAACGGCAGTAAATCATAGAAAATATGACTGAAATTATAGGAGTGCGCTTTAAGAGCGCGGGAAAGGTCTATTATTTTTCCCCCGGACGGTTAAAGATTGACGCAGAAAGTATTGTAATTGTCGAAACGGCAAGGGGAATCGAATGCGGCGAGGTTGTTTTCGCCAACAGAATGGTTGATGACAAGAGTATTACGGTACCGCTGAAAACAATTATAAGAACAGCAAACGAGCATGACATGAAAATAATAGAACAGAATAAGCAAAAGGAAGAAAATGCGCTTAAGGTCTGCCAGGAAAAAATTATCGAGCACAACCTTGATATGAAGCTTGTCGATGTGGAATGCACATTTGACAATAATAAGCTTTTGTTTTATTTTACCGCCGAAACGCGCATAGATTTCCGCGAGCTTGTAAAGGACCTGGCGGCTGTGTTCCGTACCCGGATTGAGCTTCGTCAAATAGGGGTGCGGGACGAAGCTAAGGTTCTCGGAGGGCTTGGCATATGCGGCAAGGAGTTCTGCTGTAAGGGCTTTCTTGGCGAATTTCAGCCTGTTTCAATTAAAATGGCTAAGGAGCAGGGCTTATCCCTTAATCCTACTAAAATTTCCGGTACCTGCGGGCGTCTGATGTGCTGCCTTAAATATGAACAGGATGTTTACGAGGAGCTTATCAAGACCTCACCTAGGGTCGGAGCCTATGTTAAAACGGCGGAATTTAACGGGTTCGTCGAGGATATTAATCTGCTGACGGGTATGCTTAAGGTAAAACAGGAAAAATCCGATACGCCTGCCGTATGGGTAAAAAAGGATGATGTAACTGTTATCCGCGACGGTAAAATAAAGCTTGACCGGGATGAAATCAAGGCTTTAAAAGCTCTTGAGGGACGCTGATTATCCGGAGTTAAAGAAGGGAGGGGTTATTTTTCCTTAAGTTCATTTGAAAAACCGTCAGCTTCGATACCGGCGTACCTTATGTTTTTATAAATAACTGCATAGAATATATACTTGTCCGGTATGCATTTATTGAAATTGAAAAAAATAATAAAAGTTTGAAACAAAGTTTCAAACGGGGAGTTTTATCCGAAACGGATAAAACCTTAGGAAAGGATGGTCATTATGATAAAAAACAAAAAATTCAAGGACTACGAATTAAAGGACTGGATTAAGTTTATCGAATTAACATTGCTTTTGATAACAACAATCCTGAACATTGTTACGCTGATAATATCAATAAAGAGGGACAGGGATGAAAAAAGGGCGTTAAAGGCTGAAGACGATTATTATGACGACTATGATTTTACATTAAGCGAAATAGGTGATATTGACGACGATTACCTCGACGAAGGCGAACTGAAGTTTTAAGCAGCGTAAAATAATAAGAAAATAAGGAGATATTTATATGCCGGCTAATCCTAGTATTGTAAACATTAAAGGAAACGGTTCAAACAGCATAAAAAAACTGATTACGGTAATCGTAATTCTGCTTGTACTTGCGGTTGTATTGTTCAGTTGCTTCACTATTGTAAAACCGGGACATACGGGGGTTGTTATTACTCTCGGCAACGTAAACGAACAGAATGTTCTGACGGAGGGCTTCCATTTCAAAATTCCGTTCATCCAGCAAATTTTTCTTGTGGATAACCGGGTTCAGAAAGCCGAAGCGGACTGCTCCTCTGCGTCAAGGGATTTACAGACCGTTGCTTCAACTATTGCTATTAACTATAAGGTTCTGAATAATTCATCCGCCTCCATGTATAAGAATGTGGGTATGGATTATGAATTCAAGGTTATAACTCCGGCTATACAGGAATGCGTCAAAGCCGTTACAGCCAAGTATACCGCCGAACAGCTCATTACCCTTCGCCAGTCGGTGGGAGACGAGATGAGCGAGCTTTTAAAGGAAAAAATCAGTACATACGGACTCGAAATTCAGGTTTTCAATATTATTTCATTTGACTTTACGGCGGAGTACAACGCGGCTATTGAAGCTAAGCAGACGGCTCAGCAAAGCGCTCTGAAAGCCGAACAGGATTTACAGAGAATAAAGGTTGAGGCTGAACAGACCATTACGCAGGCTCAAGCCGAGGCTGAGGCATACCGTTTGAAATCGCTGGAAATTACCCCTGAAATTCTTCTGATGAATTATATTGAAAAGTGGGACGGTAAATTACCGGCAGTGGCTTCGGGAGAAGGCGGTTCAATGATTATTGACATAAGCTCTATGCTGGAGGAGATTAATAACGGCGGTCCCGCGGCAGCCTACACCCCTGAAGCAAACACTAATGTGCCTGAGGATAATGCGGCTGATGAAGAATGAGCATAGCAGAAATTACCGTTCGGTAATACGGGAGTATATCAGATAGTATGCAAATTGATAAGGGAAACTTTACTGACGGCTTAATAATAAAATCCATAGGGGGACTCTATTATGCGGAGTCCTCCTCAGGCATTTATGAATGCAAAGCGCGAGGGATATTCAGGAAAATGAATATTGCCCCGTGTGCGGGGGACAGGGTCAGGATTGCGGAAATTTCAGGCAGGACAGGGGTCATTGATGAAATTTACCGGCGGAAAAACAACATAATACGCCCTCCCGCCTCGAATATAGATTATATCGTTTTTGTCATATCCACCTGCGAGCCTGCGCCTAATTTCCTGCTGCTGGATAAATTCATCGCAATTGCACGGTTCAAGGATATAGACTGTATAATTGCCGTAACAAAACGTGATTTGATGATTAATGATGAAATTAAGTCCATTTATAAAAATGCCGGAACGGAAATTTTTGAAATAGACTATGATAATCCTGAAACTTATCAAAATCTGTATAATCGGCTTGCCGGAAAAATCAGCATATTTACCGGAAATACAGGAGCAGGGAAATCAACCTTACTGAACCGTATTGACAGCCGTTTTCAAATTTCAACGGGAGAAATCTCAAAAAAGCTTGGAAGGGGACGGCACACGACCCGCCATGTCGAGCTTTATAAAACCGATAACGGGGGATATATCGCCGATACTCCCGGATTTTCCACCTTTGAGACAAATAAATATGATATTATTTTAAAGGATAAGCTGGAGCTTTGTTTCAATGAATTTCAGCCCTTCCTTAACAAATGCAGGTTCAAGGGCTGCTCCCATACAAAGGAAAAGGGCTGTGCTGTGCTTGAAGCTGTAAACAGCGGAATTATTCCGAAATCACGGCATGACAGTTATGTCTCTATGTATGAGGAAGCAAGCCTCATAAAAGAATGGGAGTTTAAGGACAGGAGATAACTAGTAGCAATTAACAATTAAAAATTANNCGCCTGCGGCGATGATTTTAATGTTTGTAGGAGACGCCCTGCAGCGCCGCAGCGTTGCGTACCGCCGATGGTTTACCAATGCCACATGCCAATATATACCCTTAGATTCCCAATCAGAAAGTTTATTTTGGAATTGTAAAGCTTTAGTTGACACTGAATACTAGAAGTAATTAACAGTTGACAATGGTGGTATGATTTTTATTATTATATTGTAACTTTAAACGCTGTTATGAGGTAATAGAACGTTTTCGGAAAGGGGAACGATTATCAGTGAAACGCTGTCATATATTCGGTTCTGCTGAAATTAATGATTATTCAGGTATCAGCATAGCGGAAAATGATTTTATAATTGCCGCCGACGGCGGATATGAACATTTAAGGAATATAAATAAGGTTCCTGATTTACTGCTTGGGGATTTTGACAGTATTAAATCGGCTCCGTCCGCCGGATGCGAAATTATAAACGTCCCCGCTGAAAAAGACGATACCGATATGATGCTTGCCGTTAAGGAGGCGCTTGACAGGGATTATGATGATATTATTATATACGGAGGGCTGGGCGGCCGGCTTGACCATACCATTGCCGGTATACAAACGCTTGAATACATAAATTCACACGGCGCAAACGGAATGCTGTGGGCTCCTGACAATGAGGCAAGCCTTATCACCTCGGGAAGCTATACATACCTGCGCAGGGATAACTGGTATATTTCCGTTTTTGCACTGAGCGCAACAGCTTTAATTACGACAAGGGGTACTAAATATAATCTGACAGACCATCAGCTCACAAGGCAGTTCCCTCTTGGGGTTTCCAATGAAATTACCGATGATTTCTGCAGTATCGATGTTTTCAGCGGAGTGCTGCTTGTGATTTTTTCAAGGAAAAAAGACTAGTACCAATTAACAATTAAAAATTAACAATTAACAATGGCGGTATACCGCCTGCGGC
>DBCY01000003.1:7250-7465 GCA_002293295.1 Ruminococcus sp. UBA946
AACCCGTTCAATCCGTAATTTTACCCAAAAAGTGCAAGATTCAAGGAACATTTTACAATTATAAACCGGACTGCCGCTTTTTTAACACTGCGGCAGTCCTTTTATGTTTTATTTAGAGAATATTATGCTTATTCCGAATAATACTATATGTGTAATTTCAGGTATGCTATATATAGTATTAAGCAATGTCAGCAACTTAAGCAGAAAACGAATAA
>DBCY01000189.1 GCA_002293295.1 Ruminococcus sp. UBA946
TATAATATATAAAAAAAGAGAATGCGAACGGTTAAATCCCGTTCGCATTCGGCGTTTAACATCAAATTATTAAGCGACAGCGTAATAATTCAACCGGAGGTGATAATACCCTTGATTTTATTCAGAAAAGTATGCATTTACAGTATATATTATATAAAAGCGGTTAAGCTTAAACTATGATTTCAAGCTTACCCGCTTTTCTGTTTCATCAATTATTAAATCCTGACTTAATACTATAGAATTATTAGTTTAAATTGTAATAATTAAATTAATACTATGTCGAATGCATTATTCTGTCAGACCATCAATAGTAAATAATACTAAAATAAAACTATGAACGGAGAGATTCAATATGATTATCAGTAAAACCCGGGAAAACGGAAAACTCATTCTTATGCTTGAAGGCAGGCTTGACACCACCACTTCACAACAGCTGCAGGACACACTGTTACCGTCATTTGAGGATTCAAAAGAAATAATGCTGGACTTCGCAGGTCTTGCCTACATATCGTCGGCGGGGCTTAGGGTTCTTCTTATGGGACAGAAAGAAGCGAAGAAAAAAGGCGGTTCCATGACAATAAGAAACATCTCGGACGAAATTATGGATATACTTGACATGACAGGATTTTCCGGCATTCTGACTATTGTTTGACAAGGAGGAGAAAGTATGCAGTCAGATAAGTTTATTATACGTCCCGGCGAAACCGGAACAGTATTGGACAGAGCGGAGCGGATGGCAGGCTGTTACGGGTTTTCCGGCAAGGAGACGCTTCATATCCGTCTGCTGGCGGAAGAAATAATTACAGTGTTAAACCCGGCTTTTTCCCTCTCGCACGGCAGATGCTGGATTAATACCGATAAAGCGGCTTTTTCCCTTACAATTGACTGTGACGCCGGAATTAACGGTCTTGACAGTGAAAAGAAACGTCAGCTGCTGGAGCTTAATACTGTGAAAGACAAAAAAGGTATTTTCGGTATTCTCGGCAAAGCTCTGGAATATTTAATACATACCGATGTTGACGCCGATAATCTTGCCGGACAGCATTTCTTTTTCACCGGCGGGATGGAAAGCGCAATGGGCGGATATTCATGGAACCCTGTTTTTATACAGAGTATGCCTGCGGTTTTTACTGAATCCGAAATAAAAACTGAAAAGGAAGCCGGGGAGGAACCCGAGCTGAAAATCATCGGAGGAATCGCCGACGATATTAAGGTAAGTATTGAGCGGAGCCAGAAGGGACCAAGATTCCAGATAACCGTATATAAAAAGTTCAGACCGGAACAGGTTTCCGGCATAGAATTCTGATAAGTTTAATGGTTAATATTTAAAAAGGGGGGAAGGTTATTTCAGTCAGAATTAAAATCCTGGTTATAGTTTTAGGGTTTTTTATGCTGATTGCGGCGGTTTTTGCCGTTTATTCAGTAATAACAACTGAGAATTACCGGAAACTCCGCTTAGACGAAGTTTCTAAAACGGTTGCTTTTGAAAGCGAACGTGTGAGCGGCGTTATTGCCGAAATGGAACGCAACGCCGTTGACCTTTCGCTTTCCGGACGGCAGTTTTATTTGTCGGATGAACATACGGAAGAAATGGGTGTTTCTGTTTCGACTGAGAATTTCAAGGCGTTCACCGGCGCTGTCGGGGGCGGTATATGGTTTGAGCCTTATGTGCTTGATACCGGCGCCGAAAGGGTTTGTTATTATGCTTTTTACGACCCGTCGGTGAACGCCGTGCGTCATGACCCTGATTTTAAAACGGATGAATACGATTACCACGCACAGATGTGGTATACGGCAATTTCAGTGAATCTCAGCGGCGAATACTCAACTGTATGGACGCCGCCCTATTATGACGATACGGGAACGAATGCGCTGATGACCACCGTGGGCGCCGGGATATATGATACCGGCGGCAGTTTTGTTGGAATGGCTACTGTTGACTGGGAAATACAGAGCATGGTAGACAGGCTTTCTGAAATCAAGCCTACGGAAAACAGCTTTGTCCTGCTCGCCTCCCCTAAGGACGATTATATTATATCAAATACGCATAACGACGGTAAAAGTCAGACCGGGGAATCACTACGGACAATATTATGGTACGATAAGCTTAGTTTTAACGGGGATGAAAATGTACATATAGCCGGTTTCACAGATAAAGGAGCAGAATACATATCGTTTTCACGAATTCTTGCCAATGGCTGGCTTTTTTCCGTTCAAATCCCCGCAGCTGAAATTTTTTCCGAAATTGAAATGCGCAATAACCAGTTTACCGTCATTATAGCAGGTATTTTTCTTTTACTGCTGATACTTACCGCATATCTTCTTTCACGGCTGATTAACCGTCCTCTCCGTAAACTGACCCTTAGCGTAGCGGAACTCGGCGGAGGAAATCTGAATAATAAAGTAGATGTAAAATCTAAAGACGAGTTCGGCTCGCTTGCCGCAGTATTCAATAAAATGACGGTTGACCTTAAGGAATCCATAGAGCAAAGCGCCAGGGAACGGCTTGAAAAGGAGCGAATCGGGGCGGAACTTAATGTTGCGACGCAAATACAGGCAAGCATGCTTCCCTGTATCTTTCCGGCTTTTCCCGACCGCACCGAATTTGATATATACGCAAGTATGGAGCCGGCAAAGGAAGTCGGCGGAGACTTCTACGACTTTTTCCTGATTAATGAAAACACCCTTGCCGTAGTAATAGCTGATGTTTCGGGAAAAGGAGTGCCTGCCGCGCTTTTTATGGTCATAGCAAAAACGCTGATTCAGAACACCGCGCTTTCCGGCAAACGCCCTGAGGTAGTGTTCGGAATAGTGAACAGAATGCTCTGCGAGAACAATGAAGCCGGTATGTTTGTCACAGCATTTCTGGGTTATCTTGACATACCGAGCGGGAATTTTACGTTTATCAATGCGGGTCATAACCCGCCGCTGCTGAAAAAAGAGGGCGAACAGTTCAAATGGCTTAAAACTAGGTCGGGGTTTGTACTGGCAGGCGATGATGAAACTTTTTATATACAACAGGAAATCGTTTTAAGTCCCGGCGACGAGCTGTTTTTGTATACCGACGGCGTAACCGAAGCGGTAGACAAAGAAAACAATCTGTTCGGCGATCCGCGTCTTCTTGAAACGGTAAACAGTTATCCTGTTCTCACTCCCAGGGAAAAGGTAAAATCAGTTAAAGACGAAATAGTCCGGTTCTCTGACGGCGCCCAGCAGGCGGACGATATAACAATGCTGGCGTTCAGGTATAAAGGTCCTTGATTTTATATTTTTCCACTCATATTGCAAATACTGTAAAATCCCCTATTATAAATTTAGAAGGTGAAAAATTTGTTTAAAAAGAAAGCGGCTTTGCTGATTTCGTTTATAACGGCTGTATCGGTTATGGCATCATGCTCGTCAGAGAATAAAGAAGAACCCGGTCCTGAAGGAACGGATACATATTCGGGATATATAGACAGCGGAAAAATATTCGCGGCTCAAATCGGCGATGTATACGGAGCTGTCGCAAACGATATTTTCAAGGCAAAGGATGTTCTGGAATTTACGCTTGCTCCCGATATGCTCGAAGCCGTACGGATGGGCAAGGCTGACGCCGCAATACTTGACGACGCCTATGTAAGGCAGATTCAGGACAGCGGGCTGTATTCCGATATGGACTATATTCCCGTTCCGAAGGAAGTATTCGTGAACATGGCTTCCAATGTATTCAATACCGAGGAGCTGCGTAATCAATTCAACGAATGGTTTAAAACAATTCAGGAAGACGGCACATTCGATGAAATTTATAACCGCTGGATAGGGGTTTCCCTTCCTGATGAGAAAGACATCCCGAGATTTGAGCTTACGGGAGAAAACGGTACGCTTAAAGTCTGCAATACCGGGAATTTCCCTCCCTTTTCATATTCTGACTCCAATAACATACCGGTGGGTTTTGATGAAGAAATTGTATACCGGTTCGCCGAGCATCTTGGTATGGATATAGAATACAGCATGATGGCATATGACGCCATTATACCTTATGTAAATTCAGGGAAAGCTGATATGAGTGCCTGTTCATTCACCGTTACGGACGACCGTTCGGACAGCGTAATATTCGGCGAACCGTATATGAAGGCAAAAGCTGTCCTTGTTGTCAATAAAAATGACGGAACCGCACCAGTACGGGATTATTCAGCTTTTAACGGCGAGGATATAGCGGTTATAACCGGGGTTCTGACCTATAACACAACGGAAAGAATCGGAGGCAATCCAATAGAATACATTGACAGCGCGTCGGCGGCAGAGGATGTGCGCCTCGGCAGGGTTGCCGGATATATGCACGCTCTGACGGCGGTTCAGGTAATGGCGGCGCAGATGGACGGATTTGTAGTAATCCCCGTCCCAAAGGAAATTTTTTCGGCGCAGGTAGCCGGAATTTCCCAGAATCAGGAGGTTATCAGCCGGTTCAACACATTTCTTGCCGCCGCCGAAGCGGACGGGACGCTTGAAGATATGAAAAACCGCTGGTTCGGTGATGAGCTTGACCTGGACGCTCCCGTTCCGCAAATAGAAAACTCAGGCGTCAACGGAACACTGGAGGTGGCAGTATGCTCAGACTCGATTCCGTATGTTTTCGCCGGCGCAGACGGGGAATATTCAGGCTTCAGCACGGAGCTCGCCCTGCGTTTCGGCGCATATGAGGGCAAGACCGTAGTATTCACCGATATGGAATTCGGAGGGCTTATTCCGTACATAATCAGCGGAAAAGCCGATATCGGACTTGCCAACATGGCTATTACCGAAGAACGAAAACAAAGCGTAATGTTCACCGACCCGTTTTTTGACGAAGGACACGGCATACTTGCCCTAAAAGAAAACAATGAAGCCGTAACCGGCGCAAGCCCGGTATTCAATGACTTTATAGGAGCTACGCTGGGGATTCCGAACGGATATGTTTTGGATACCATGATTGAGGATGATTTATCCGGTACGGTCGTATACTATTCCGAAACCTCCGCCGGAATTGAGGATGTCCGCAATGACAGGATTTCCGGGTTTATGACTGACCTTTCCATCGCCCGGGTTATTGTAAATCAGCCGGAAAACAGCGACCTTACGGCAGTTGCCGTACCCGAGGAACTGTTTTCGGGACCGCTGGGCGCGATTTCGTCAGACGGGGATATAATAAAACGTTTCAATGATTTTCTGGCAGGGATAGAAGCCGACGGAACCCTGAAAAAAATGCAGAACTACTGGATTGAGGAAAACCCGGGTTCCGACCCTCCGATGCCTGAAATACCGCTGACAGGAGAAAACGGGGAGCTGAAAGCCGCCATAGGCAGCGGTTCAATACCGTTTTGCTATATCGGCGCGGACGGGGAAATCAAAGGTTTCTGCGCCGAGCTTATCCTTCGCTTTGCCGCACATGAGGGAATGACCGTTGATTTTACGGAAATGGAATTCTCTTCGCTGATTCCTTATGTTGAGTCGGGAAAGGCGGATATAGGGATTGATGCAGTAACGATAACGGAAGAGCGGAAAAAGAGCGTGTTTTTCACCGAACCTTTTTATTATGACCTGATAGGAATTATTGCAAAAAATACGGTTCCGGCATCGGCAGGCAACGGACTGCATACATACCGGGATTTATCAGGCAAAAAAATAGGCGGAGTTACCGGCGGCGCATGGGTGGACGCGGTAAACAAGCTTGACGCCGAACCCGTTTATTATACCCTTGATACCGACGGTCTTGAGGATGTCCGCGCCGGACGGCTGTTCGGGCATATTTATGACCTGTCCGCGGCGAAGGCTGTTGTAAGTATGAACGATGATTTGGATTATATTGAAATCCCCAAATCGTTTTTCTCCGCTCCGATGGGGGCAATTTCATCAGACCAGAGTATTATTGACCGCTTCAATAAATTTTTGTCAGAAGTGAAATCCGACGGAACCTTAACGGATATGCAGGAGCGCTGGCTTAATAATATCCCTGACCCGGATTTGCCGATGCTGGAAATAAAAAATGACGGAACAGCCGGCGTTATCAAAGTTGCGACCTGCGGGACGATGCTGCCGTTTTCTTACGTCGGGGCTGACGGCAAGCTTAAAGGCTACTCCATTGAGCTTGCTCTGCGGTTCGGCGCATATGAAAACATGAAGATTGAATTTACCGATATGGATTTCAACGCGCTTATTCCGTATATTATTTCACAAAAAGCTGATTTATCCATATCAGCCATGTCCATTACCGAAGAACGCAGACAAAGCGTACTGTTCACCGATTCGGTCTATGACGACCAATGGGGTGTGATTGTATTAAAGCAGTCAGGCGATGATGCAGTCAGAAGCGGCGGTTTTGCCGAATGGCTCAGAACCGGTATAGAACGCAACCTTATTACCGATAACCGGTGGAAAATGGTCGTAAGCGGTCTGGGCGTCACTATGACAATCGCATTGCTCTCACAGGTTTTCGGAACTGTTCTGGCATCCGCCGTCTGTTTTATTCTGACGCGGAAAAACAAATTCATAAAGTGGCTGGGAAATTTTTACTGCGGGCTTATCCACGGTACGCCGATAGTTGTGCTGTTGATGATTACCTATTATATAATCTTCGGCAATACAAATATATCGAATGTGCTGATAGCGGTGGCTGCGTTCACGATGATTACGGGAGCGGGCGTCGCCGTAAACCTGAAGGGAGCTATCGAAACCGTTGACCCGGTTGAAATCGAAGCCGCCCGGAGCATCGGGTTTTCCGCCTTTAAAGCATTCAGGGCGGTAACGCTGCCTCAGGCGATACGCCGGGCGCTTCCGGGGTATACCAACGGATTTGTCGAGCTTGTCAAAGCGACAGCAATTGTCGGTTATATTGCAATACAGGACCTTACCCGCGCGGGGGATATTATCAGGAGCCGTACCTACGACGCTTATTTTCCCCTTCTGTTTGTTGCGTTAATCTATTTAATCGTTACAACAATTTGCGTGCAGGTATTCAAGCTTATCATAAGAAGAATAAACGGGGTAAACGCTCAGAAAATAAATCCCCGCTTAAACTTAAAACCACAGACGCCGGTACTGAGGCAGAATCCGCTTTCTGCAACGGACGGGGATTCATATGATGCCGACCCCGGTTCAAATGCCGGAACCGCGGAAAACAACAGCCGTGAAAATAACGGAGGTGATTTAAAATGAGCATTATTTCGGTTAAAAACCTTGAAAAACGTTTCGGAGACAACATTATACTGCGCGGTGTAAACGCAGATATTGAAAAAGGTGAGATTATCTCAGTAATCGGTCCCTCCGGCACAGGAAAAAGCACATTATTAAGGGCGATTAACTTTCTTGGCCCTCCCACTCAGGGCGAGGTATATTTTAACGGTGAAATAATCACAAAAAAGAATACGGATTCTGTCCGGCGGAAAATGGGCATGGTTTTTCAGAGCTTCGGGCTTTTCAGTCATCTGGATGTTATGGGGAACCTTACGTCGGGACCTGTCAGGCTGTTAAAAACGCCTAAAAAGGCAGCGGAGGAAAAAGCTGCCGAACTGCTGAAAACAGTGGGGCTTTCGGGACGCGCGCATTATATGCCGGGTCAGCTATCCGGCGGTCAGAAGCAGCGAATTGCAATTGCCCGGTGCCTTGCCATGTCTCCCGATGTGATTCTGTTTGACGAACCGACCAGCGCGCTTGACCCGACTATGGTCAGCGAGGTAACTGCAGTAATCAGGAATCTTGCCAAATCGGGAATAACAATGCTCATAGTGACGCATGAAATGGATTTTGCCCGGGATATTTCAAACCGTGTAATGTATATGGACGAGGGCGGGATTTATGAGGAGGGCAGTCCCGGCGAAATTTTCGATAACCCCAAAAAGCCGAAAACACAGGCGTTTATTTATAATATACGCTCATATAAATATGAAATTAATAACAGGAATTTCGATTATGTGGAAATGCTCGGCGGATTGGAAAATTTCTGTTTCCGTCATGCCGTTGAGAAAAAGACCGCCAATAAACTTCAGCTTCTGGCTGAGGAGCTTGTAATAAATATTATTACCCCGCAGTTCGGCGAATGTTCAGTTAATTTGAATTTCTCCGAAAAACTGGGTACTTATGAGCTGTCCGTGTCATATGCGGGAGAAAAAACCGACGCTCTTGAAAATGCGGAGGACGACTTATCTGCAATGATGGTCAGAAACAGCGCCAAAGAAATAAAATATGATTATACCGACGGGGTTAATATAATTAAAGCGGTATTGTGAGGAAATTATGGAAAAGAAGTTAAATAGTAAAACAATAATTATCACTGTCCTGTTAATTCTGAATTTGATATGCACGTTATTTTTGGCTGTTAAAATACTTACGCCGGAAAAATCAAATATCCCTCCTATCGGAGTACCGTTCTCAGCCGGCGAAAAAACCGACCGGTATACCATTTATATCGGAACAACCGATATGAAAGCGAACAGGCAGATTATTCCGACAAATGAAGCAAGGGAAATTATCAATGACATCTGCGAGAAGTATGTTGACGGTTATACGGTCTTAGACGCTCACGGCGGCTGGATTAACGAACAGAATGTTTATATAAGGGAAAATACTCTTGTATATATTTTTATAGGAGCTGAATACGGACAGTTAATTCCCCTGATGGAAGAAGCCTGCGCCGTCCTTAATCAAAACTCCGTAATCGTTGATTATAACGGTGAGTTCAGCGTCTTTTACAGCGATAACCATTGAAGTTATTCTCAACCGGATGTTATAGGATAACCTGAAACTTAAGAGGAGGCGCCGGCATGAACGAGTTAATTATCGAAGCCAGTCTTGAGAACACGAATACCGTTCAGGATTTCATCAGCGGCAGAACCCGGGACTGTCCTGTTAAAATCCGAAGTCAAATCGGAATTGTCGTTGATGAGATTTTTTCCAACATAGCGCGCTATGCTTACAGCCCCGATACCGGAGGAGCGGCGGTGCGCATTGCCGTTGACGAATACGTCACCATTGAGTTTGAAGACAGCGGCGTCGCTTATAACCCGCTTTCCTCCGAAACCCCGGATATTTCTTTGTCCGCCGAGGAACGTGAAATCGGCGGGCTGGGTTTGTTCATAGTAAAAAATATCATGGATTCGGTGGAATACCGGCGCGACGGGAATAAAAACATACTGACAATAAAAAAGAAGCTGGAGAATATCTGAAAAATTATAACAGTTAAAGCAGAGATTTTAATAGCGGAAAGGCAGGTATAGTCATATATATGAAAAAATATACAGTAAAAATAACGGCGGTTTTATTGTTTATCGCACTGGGAATAACCCAGGCTCCTTTAACGTCAGCCGAGGAATCAAGCAATACCGCGTCCCTTACAATTATTCATGTCAATGACAGGCACGGCAGAATGGAAGCTGACCCTTTTATATCTCAAATAGTCAGGGATTTGAAAGCTGAGGGGAAAAACACACTGTTATTAGACGCCGGCGACGCCCTGCACGGTCAGATAGCAGCAAACCTGACCGAAGGTGAGTCTATGGCAGAGCTTATGAACGCAGTCGGTTATGATGCTATGGTTACCGGCAACCATGAGTTTACATATGGTATTGACAGGTTGCTTGAACTCTCCGAAATGATGGATTTCCCGATGCTTGCGGCTAATGTTAAAAAAGACGGCAAAGCCGTTTTTAAACCCTATGAGATTTTTGACCTGAACGGTATAAGAGCCGGAGTGTTCGGGATAGCCACGCCCGAAACCCGGGAAGCGTCAGACCCGCGCATTATGGAGGGTCTTACGTTTGAAGACCCTGCAAAGACAGCCGCTTTGATGGTAGAAGCATTGAAAAACGAGGATTGCGGAATAATAATCGCCCTGGCGCATTTGGGCGATAATCAGGTATCCCTGCCCGAAAATAAAAGCGACGTTCTGGCAATACCCGGCGTTGATGTTATTATTGACGGACACAGCCATACCAAGCTGGAAAACGGCAGAACCGTCAGCAACACCTTAATTGTACAGACGGGGGAATACGGGCAGAATATCGGCGTTGTGGAGATTGCTGTCCGCGGCGGGGATGTTTCAAAAACAGCCAGGCTTATTGAAGTAAACGAAGCTTTAGCAGCCGACGGTGTAATCACAGGTAAAATTACAGAGCTTAATAAATCGGTGGAATCCATGACTAAGGAGGTTGTGGGGTATACTCCGTTTCCTTTGCTGGGCGGACGCGCCGAGGTCAGAACGGACGATACCAACCTGTCAAACCTGATAACCGATTCAATGCGCTATGCGACCGGCGCGGATATTGCCATAATAAGCGGAGGAAACATACGGGCTGGAATACCCTCAGGCGATATAACAATGGGGCATGTGCTGACGGTCATGCCGTATTCGAATCTGCTGGTTACGATGGAGCTTGAAGGTTCGGTTATACTGGAAGCTCTTGAACATGGCGTAAGTTTATACCCTGAACATGAGGGGCTATTCATACAGTTTTCGGGATTAACCGTACTGTTTAACCCTGATTCAGAGCCCGGCGGCAGGATAAAAAGCGTTATGACGGCGGATGGTTCCGAACTTGAAAAAGAACGGAAATATACTGTGGTTACCCTGGAATTTCTCGCTGCGGGCGGCGACGGGTACACAATGCTGTCTGACGGAAAAAACATTGTTTATCACGGCGGAGATGCGGAAGCGTTTGTTGATTACCTTAAATCAAACCCGGTTATAAAAGACAAAGCGGAAGACAGGATAAAAACTGCAGGATTGTCCGCCGATACAAATGAAACTGTGAGCCCGAAAACCGGAAACAGCCATAATATTTTATATCTTCCGGCGGTTACAGTCATTTCGCTTGGCGGGGTTATTATTTACCTTCGAAATAAAAAAGCTTAATAATATATTAAATTAAAAGGGACTGCTGTGATGATTAGTTTAAACAGCAGTCCTAGATTTTTTTAAAAATAAAAGCAGATTAAATTATGTTTCCGTGTAACAATTACACAATATCTATGGTTCCGCTGATATTTTCCAGAGCTCCGTATACCAGTTCGAGCGCCATACACCATTCGGCATTTCCATCCCTGTCTGTAATATGCCTGATGTTGTATTCGCAGGAAGGAACAAACCCGATTTTTCGGTAAAACTGCGGGTCGCCGCTGAGGAACACAGCCTTATATCCGAGTTCCTCAGCCTTTTCAAAAGCTTTTTCCATCATCTTGCGGGCAATACCCTGCCGGAAATATAAGGGATGAACGCATATAGGAGACAATACCAGTTCGGTAATCAAACCGTACGGAGTGGTTATATCTGTTTTATACAGCACAATTTGCCCGAGGATTTTACCGTTTTCGTTCACAGCCACAAAAGAAAGTTCGGGAATAAACGTGTCTTTTTTCCTGATACCGCACAGATAATCCGCTTCGGTTCCGTCGGAATGAGCAGAAGCCTCAAAAGATATTTTAACCAGTTTGTAAACCTCATCATAATCGGACTGCCGTTCCTGCCGGATTATCATAAATACTACCACTCCTTTCCGATTATTTTCCTTACTGGATGTGTGCATTATGAGCTGTATTTTAATTTAATGACAAGACACGTTGAATGTGCGTCGCCGGCATTTTCTATATCCTGAAAAGCAAATCACCGTAAGTCGGGAACTGCCACAGTTTTTCCGGGCATATCGTTTCGAGCTCGTCAGAAAAATTCCTCAGAACAGTCATTGCCGGAAAAACTTCATACCTGTAAAACCTTGCGGCGCTCTCGTTCCCTTTTATATCCCTCGCTTCAAGCAGTCTGACGTCAATCGTATCAGCGGCTTCAAGTATGCTTCCGGTCAGGGCGGACGCCCTCTCAGCCAGCTTTCTTTCCGTCCCGGTATCAATCCCGACAGCAATTTTAACAGAAAGGGATTCGGATAAAAGCTTCGAAAACTCAAGTCCTGTCGGAATAATCTGTTTCCTTGCCATGTCAACCATCGTTAATGCTTCGATATTAATTATTTTTGAATAATTTTCCAGCAGTATTTCGGTACGGGACGTAATCTCCGTCCTGCTTAAAACGTTAAATTCCTCAAACACCTTAATATTTTTTTCATCCGTATAGCGAACAACGGCGTCAACGGTTGAAACGCGGTTATTAAGCCCTCTCTTTTCCGCTTCTGCAAGCCATGACGAATCATATCCGTTGCCGTTAAAAATCACACGCTTATGTTTTTTATAAGTATCCACAAGGATTCTGTTAAGGTCTGCGTCAAAATCCCCGGAATTTTCCAGAGTATCGGCAAATTCCTTTAAAACATGGGCGACAGTGGTGTTTATCATCATATTTATGCACGCGATTGAATCAGCCGAACCGAGTCCCCGGAATTCAAACTTGTTTCCCGTAAAGGCTATGGGGGAGGTTCTGTTCCGGTCTGTGGTATCCTTTGGGAAATTAGGAATAGCGTCGACGCAGAAAATAAACTGCCTGTCTTCGGTAACCTTAATCATCCCGCCTTTTTCCATTGCGTTAAGAATAGCCGTAACCTCGTCGCCTAAAAAAACGGACATTACTGTAGGCGGCGCTTCATTTGCTCCAAGGCGGTGGTCGTTGCCCGCCGAAGCCACCGACAGCCTGAACAGGTCGGCATATTCGTCAACAGCTTTAATTACCGCCAATAAAAATGTAAGGAACTGTATATTATCCTTGGGATTAACACCCGGGTCAAGCAGGAACTGTTTATCATTTGAAGACAATGACCAGTTATTATGCTTTCCTGAACCGTTTACTCCGGCAAACGGCTTTTCATGAAGCAAACAGACCAAATCATGCTTTAACGCTATTTTTTTCATCAGCTCCATTGTCAGCTGATTCTGGTCGGATGCCACGTTTGAAGTCGTAAAAATGGGTGCAAGCTCATGCTGGGCAGGCGCAGCTTCATTATGCTTTGTTTTAGCGAAAATCCCGAGCTTCCATAACTCCTCATCCAGATTTTTCATATAAAGAGAAACCCGTTCCTTGATATTTCCGAAATAATGGTCTTCGAGCTCCTGACCCTTGGGGGCTTTCGCTCCGAAAAGCGTCCTTCCGGTAAAAATAAGGTCCTTGCGTTTATCATACAGCTTTTTATCAATCAGAAAGTATTCCTGTTCAGCTCCTACTACCGTTGTAACTCTGGTTGCCGAAGTATTTCCGAAAAGTTGCAGTACCCGCACAGCCTGTTTGGAAAGCGCATCCATAGAACGCAGAAGAGGGGTTTTTTTATCAAGGATTTCACCGTTATAGGAACAGAATACGGTTGGGATATAAAGCGAACCGTCCTTGACGAATGCCGGCGAAGTCGGGTCCCATGCCGTATATCCCCTTGCTTCGAAGGTCGCGCGAAGCCCTCCCGAAGGAAATGACGAAGCGTCGGGTTCACCCTTGATAAGCTCCTTGCCTGAAAAGTCCATTATAATCCTGCCGTCTGCCGCCGGCGTAATAAACGAATCGTGTTTTTCGGCGGTAATCCCGGTCATGGGCTGAAACCAGTGTGTGTAGTGGGTTGCACCCTTTTCAACCGCCCATTCCTTCATCGCCGAGGCTATAACCTCGGCAACGTCCTCATCAAGGGGAAGCCCCAGTTTCTTGGTTTGAAGCAATGATTTATATATATTCTTAGGAAGCTTCGCCCTCATTATTTCCTCATTGAAGACATTGCAGGCAAAGTAATCGGGCAGGGATTTCGGACAGGTACTATTAATATCGCTCATAATTCATTCAGCTCCTGAAAATAAATTAAAATAATAAAAATATCCGTATAAGGATAAATATCTTTCAATACTTAATTAAAATAAGCATTATAATGTTTTAATTTGTTCAAATAATTCAGTCGATGCAGAAGTCATAACAATCTGAGCAACCATGGCAAGATTCAGAATAAAATGTCCTGCCATAAACGGGAGCGGATTTTTTGTTTTTCTGTACCATAAACACATAATTACAGTACAGGGAAGGAAAGATAAAAACCTGTACAGTATAAAGCTAAAGTCGGATGAAAGAGGGATAAAGCTGTGCTGCAATGCATAGAAGAAAGCCGATAAAATCAAAGCGGTTTTAGAATCCGTCTGATTTAGCACGCCTAAATATATACCGTCCTCAGCTAAAGTAGTTGTAATCGGTAAAATAAGTATATTTACAACAGCAAGCCATAAGGGTATGGGCTGTATCATCATTACCGGGAAATGAGGGATTTCTCCGTAGCAGATTAACCCCGCCGCCTGCATGCCGCCCATACCGGCCGCAAGAACAATCAAAACCGTAATAATTACTGTTTTGATTTTAGTTGTGCCTTTTTCAAAATTAATAAACCTGCTGTATGTAATTCCTCTTGAACGCAATAATATATACAGCAGTAATAATGTTATTATATTACATACCGATACTATGACCGACCACCATTTACTTAAATCATCCGGTGGTTTACTTACCGCAGCGGATAACAGAAACCCTGAAAGAATGAACAGTATACTTCGCAGAGGTAAAAGCAGTGAAACAAAAGCTTTATTTTTCATAAAATACCCCTAAAATTAAATTTACTTCCTCTGCCGTATATATTACCATCCGCTTTCAAAGCCGTCATATTCGCATATTCTGTGATAAAGCTCGTTTACCTTTTCGTCGGAGCTTTTATAAACCGAATCGCCGTATTCCCCTATTTTTATAAGCTTTCGTCCGTCTTCGGTACCGACTGCGGCATAAGTGCTGTGCTGTCCGGCGTCTGCGGCAACCCGTTCTTCATTATCAAGGACGGGGGTTCCGAGCGTTTTAAGAGAATTAATTATATCCTCAGGGATTGGGTTAATTTTTCCGTTTTCAGGATATGCTTCATCATTCATACAGTTAAGTATGATTTCCTCGCATTCCTCCCAGTCAATATCCCTTCCCCGCCGTTTGTCGCTGATGTCCGTCAGCTCAACAAAATCGAGATTTTTAACAGTGCCGTCAAGACTTATCACAGTCGCGCTGTACTGGAATATAGTTGACCAGTTCCTATAGTCATGGATAATCAAAAATTCAGAAGTATCCCATTCGTCAGTGTTTTGTTCAGTTATATCTGTATCACCGGTTTCAATATCGTTTTCCAGCGAAAATTCCGAAACCGAAGACACCGGTTTGTCTGATTTTTGCGAAGTGACTGATTCAATAATAGTATCGGTCTCCGTTATGATTTCCCGGACTGAAGCTTCGGACTCTGATAATAAAGACACAGCCGTTGTCTCTGAAATAACGGCTGTTTCTTCATGCATAACGGAATGAGCAGTCCGGCATCCGCTTAATAAAACTACAATAAATAAAGTTATAAATATTGCATTCAAAAAGTTTTTCATAAAATCATACCTCCGGCTGCTAGTTAACTAATACTATTTCCTGATAACTATCAGGGCAGCAATCTGTTTATATCCCTCGGGAACATTGAAGCCTGCCGTATATTCTGCTGCTTTAACAGCTTCATTACAAGCCTTTCGAGACCTATGCCAAGCCCGCCGTGGGGGGGCATTCCGTATTTATGGATTTGCAGGTAATGCTCAAAATCATCGGGGTCAAGACCCTGCGCCTTCATTTTGGCAAGCTGCTCGTCATAATCGTGAATCCGCTGTCCTCCTGTTGTTATTTCGAGTCCCCTGAAAAGCAGGTCGAACTTGCAGGCTACCCTGGGGTCGTCTTTGTCGTTCATAGCGTAAAAAGGAGGCTTTGAAGACGGGAAGTGCGTAATAAAAATAAATTCAGAATTATGTTCCTTTTTGGCATATTCGTACAGGAAAACCTCATCCTCCGGCTCAAGGTCAAATTTATTCTTCGTCCGGCTTCCCTTTAAAAGAGTAATTGCGTCTTCAAACCGGATACTGGGTATTTCATTAACCTCTGGAATTTCCGCCTCCAGGATTTTTATTTCATTTTGGTAGTTTTCCCTTAAAAATTTCATAGTATGACGAAGCATTGCCGTTTCCATGTTCATAACATCGTACATATCGTCAATATATCCCATCTCAAAATCAAGACCGATATATTCGTTCAGATGACGTGAAGTGGCGTGTTTTTCGGCGCGGTAAACGGGGGCGATTTCAAATACCCTGTCAAAATACGCAACGGCAGTCTGCTTGTAAAACTGCGGCGACTGGTTTAAAAACGCGGGCTTCTGGAAATAATCCATATAAAATATATTAGCTCCGCCCTCGGCGCCCTGAGCCACAATTTTAGGGGTATGGATTTCAGTAAACCCGTTGTTCAGCATAAATTCCCTGAAGCCCGAAACAACCCCCTCCTGGAATTTAAAGGCGGCTCGCTCGTAAGGGTTCCTCAGTGATACGCTCCTTAAATCGAGGTTAATATCCAAAGAACAGCCAAGCCGTCTTTTAGAAACATGCAGAGGATAATCGGCATTAGGTTTCGACATGACTTTGATGCTTTTCAGCACAAGCTCAATGCCGTTGTATGCCTTTTCCTCAGATTTTATCGCGGCGGTTATATCAACATAACATCCTTCTTTTATGCCGTCCAGGCTGTCCGCGCACTCATCGGCTGAATAAACCGACTGAATGACATACCTCCCCGTACGCAAAGCAATGAAAGAGAATCCGCTCATTTTCTTAACGTTATGAACGCAGGCACGCAGCTTTATTTCCTGACCGATTTTTGACTTGGCGTCTTCCAGGTTAAATTCGTCAAGCAGATTTGTTCCGCCGATTTTTATCATATTCTAACAACCCTTCCTTTAACAACTCTCATCACTTTGAAATTACCGTCTAGTATCAATTAACAATTAAANNTAACAATGGTGGTATACCGCCTGCGGCGGTATGATTTTAATTTATAATTCGCAACTTTTAGTTGTTATGAGGTACTAGTGTCTTGAAACAGCTGAAAATTAAACTATAAATAACTAAACGTCATACTGCCACTGTTAATTATTTTTAATTGTTAATTACTGCCAGCGGTATATCCTACAATGCGCTGAGTTTATTTTCAAGTTCGTCCTTAATAACCTTGGGCGTGCAAACTCCCTTCAATTCCTTCGAGCACTGCCCCATTAGGAAGCCGAATACCTTTAAGTCACCGTTTTTATACTGTGAAACGGCTTTTTCATTATTTTTGATAACCGATTCTATAACTTCCAGAACCCTTCCCGTGTCATTCGTGATGAGATAACCCTGCTCCTTTGCAATTTTTTCGGGGTTTCCGCCCTTTTCGGACATTATACGGAAAATGCTCTTGGCGTCATTTTTGGATACCTTTTCCGTATCAGCCATCTGAACAAGCAAAGCAAACTCTCCGGCGTCAAACGGTAAATCCTCCAGTGAAATTTCACCCAGGTTAATCCTTCTCATCATTTCGCCCGTTATGAAATTGCATATTGATTTGGGATTATCATATTTCTTAACGGCATTGTCATAAAAATCCGAAAGGATTATCTGCCCTATTATAATCATGGAATCGGCTTCGCTCAAACCATATGCATTCTTATACCTTTCGAGACGTTCATACGGCATTTCCGGCATCGTTTTCCTGATACTTTCAAGCTCCTCATCGGTAAAATTAACCTGCAGAATATCAGGGTCGGGAAAATACCTGTAATCCTGGGCGTTTTCCTTTGTCCTCATGGAGCGGGTTTCACCCTTGTTGTCGTCAAAACGACGTGTTTCCTGAATAATTTTACCGCCCATTTCAAGGGTTCTTTCCTGTCGGTAAATTTCATATTCAACAGCCCTGCCTATTGACTTTATTGAGTTCAGGTTCTTGATTTCAGCCCTTGTGCCGAATTTTGCGTCAGTCGGTTTCATAATGGAAATATTAACGTCGCACCGCAAGGAACCCTGCTCCATTTTACAATCGCAGACACCCGCATATTGCAGCAGGAGTGAAATCTTTTCCACGAAAGCCTTTGCTTCCTCGGCAGTCCCTATATCGGGTTCGGTAACTATTTCAATCAGGGGAATAGAACCCCTGTTATAATCGGCAAGCGAAACCCCGTTCAAGTCGTCGTGAATAAGCTTCCCCGCATCCTCTTCCAGGTGTATGCGGTTTATGCGGATGTCCTTTGATTTCTTCACCCCGTCTATTTCATACTCGATATTAACCAGTCCGTTAATGCAAAGCGGAAGGTCAAGCTGTGAATTCTGGTATGCCTTGGGAAGGTCGGGGTAAAAATAATTTTTCCTGTCAAAAACAGAGAATTTATTAAAGGAGCAGTTAAGCGCATATCCGGCTTTTATTGCAAATTCGACAGCCTTCCGGTTCATTGCGGGAAGTGTGCCGGGCATTGCGGCGCACCCCGGACAGCAGTGGGCGTTTTTGCCTCCGCCGAATTCGGTGCTGCAGGAACAGAAAAGCTTTGATTCGGTTAGCAGCTCGGCATGTATTTCAAGACCGATTACAGGTATATATGTTGACATAATAATCATCCTTTCCGGATGTTTTGTCCTGTAAGGACAAAACTCTCTAGTCTGAAAAACCTTGTTTTTCAGACTTTACGTCCCTTTTCAAAAAATTCCGCGGCTTTTATAATTGTGGATTCCTCCATTTGCCTTCCGGCTATGGATATTCCCCCGACAGTGATTACGGGAAGCCCCGCAAGGCTTGCCGCCGCGTTATACGATGAATCCCGTGCCGGAAAGATAAAAGCGTCATATTTATCAAACACTGATAATAATTCCCCCCGGATTTTTTGTCTGATTGCCATTGCCTTATAAAAATAATCCTTGATATTATCGCTCATAAGCGTGAATGTACCGAATAAAATCCGCTTTTTAACCTCGTCTCCGAAGCCTTCGGTTCTTGAGTTAACCACAAGCTCGGCATAAGAGTCTCCTTTTTCGGAACGGTACCCGAATTTTATACCGTCATAACGCGCCAGGTTTGTCGAAGCTTCGGCTGACGAAATTATATAAAATGAAGGATATGCATATTTTAACGACGGAATACCGCATGCTGAAACCTCCGCACCGTTTGAAGAAAAGAAAGCGGAGGCTTCCTCAACTTCTGTACTGTCTGATTTGGCGACTGGTCCGGTTGAATCCTGCATAACGGCAATTTTTAAAGTCTTTATGTCTTTTGCCGTTTCCCTGTTATCCTTATACGCACGCGTATGAACGTCCTTCGTGTCATAACCCTCGATTATTCCAAGTATTGACGCACAGCCGCTGACATCCTTAGCTATTGCTCCTATCGTATCCATCGAGCTTGCGATTGCAGCAAGACCGTGGCGGGAAACCCTGCCGTATGTCGGCTTAAGTCCGGCAATACCGCAAGCCGATGCGGATGTGCCGATTTCGCCGCCGGTGTCGGAGCATATTGCCCCGGCACAAAGATTCTCCTTAACAGCCGTTGCCGCTCCAAGCGTATTATTTCCCATGGAAAACTCGTCAATCTTTGTCTTTCCGAGTATTACGGCTCCGTTTTTATTAAGCCTGTCAGCGGCTTCGGCGCTGTACGGGGGAATGAAGTTATACAGCATTTTTGAACCGCATGAGGTTCTGACATCCTCGGTGCAGATGTTATCGCTTATGGCAAGGGGAATCCCGCAGATTTCCGAGGATTTCCCGGAGTTAATGGCTTCCTGCGCATTTTTAGCGGCAATTCCGGCATTTTCTTCCGTTACTGTTTCAAAACAACCGCTGACGGGAATTCGTTTCAGGTACTCATCCGCAAGCTCTCCGGCTGTTATTTCCCTTTTATCGAGAGCGTTTCGCATATCCTTGATTTTCATAGAAGTTATATCCATTAAGTATCAGTCCTTTCTATTCCATAACCTTAGGCACGACAAAGCAGTTTTCGCTGTGTACGGCATTGCGCATAAGCTTATCGGTCGGATAGTCGGGTTCAGCTTTATCCTCGCGCAAATCATCAAGATGAGCCCCCAGGTTGTCATTTAAAGGGTCATATTCAGCATTATAATCCTTAACGAAGCTTACGCTCTCAATAATTCCGTTCATTTCCTCCGCTAACTTTTCCAGCTCGTTTTCATCAAAACTGAGAAATCCCAGATTCGCCAAATATTTAACCGTCTGTGTATCCATTTTAAAGCCTCATTTCCTAATATTAGTCAGTTGACAATAATACGGAATATATTATACCACAGAACAGCATTATTTGCAATATAATAAGTAAAAAGTAATTAATAAACAGCAATATTTATATAAAATTGAATTAATTATAATTATCAATTAAGCCAATTTAACAATACAAATTTAAAGGGGGGTCCGTAAAGACCGCCCTTTCAATAAATAAATATGTAAAATTACAAGACTGATTCATTTTAAAGGCAATCAGCTGCCCGTAAGATTATTTTGTACTAATTCCTGATATTCAGACTTCTGAACCTTCATTATTATATCCGAGTAAGCCACGCCGTCCGCGACAAACGCGTCATGTCCTATACCGACCTGTTTGAAACCGCATTTTTCATAACAACGGATTCCCCTTTTGTTAAATTCCGCAACTTTAAGGGAAACACTGTCTAGTAAAAGAGTGTTAAAGGCATAATCAAGCACCGCAAGCGTTACCTTTGTGCCGTTCCCCTTTCCGTAAAGCGTATCGTCAAAGATTCCGATTGAATACACAGCTGTATTGTCATTTAAGACGGTTAACCGGGCAATACCGATGCAATGCCCGTTTTTTTCAATAACCCATTCGCACGGCGATTCGCAGATTCTTTTATACCATCCCCGCATATCGCTTTCCTTGAAGGGCCTGAAATCCGAAATGCTTCCGCCGCACATCTTAACGAATTCAACCGACCTGCCGATTTTCAGCCTGTCCTCTATATCGCTTTCCCTAGGTAGTCTTAAAATGAATTCTGAGCAGTCAATAAACGGCGCATTATTCTTCATTTATTTTTACCTCCGTTATTTTTTGCCTGTCATATTCTTCCGTAATAATATGTACTATGTTATTATCATGTTTTAATAACCTGTCCTTGAAAAAGACAGGGAATAAAATATATCCGTCCAATTTGTCGACGGGCAGCCAGAACATCCGCTCCCTTGCCCCGCCATACACGGTTCCGGTATCACTAATTATACGGCTTCCTCTTGGTTTCATTGTAAAATAAAAGGTGATTTCATGACAGCGCAGATTTTCATCACCGCCAAGATCTTTAAAAAAGCTTTCATTTATAAAGGCAAGCCTGTCAATTTCATAATGAACCCCTGTTTCCTCAAAAACTTCGCGGAGCACTGCCTCTTCAGCCGTTTCATGAAGCCCGACCGCCCCTCCGACAGAATAGTAATAATTGTCAAGGTCATTTTTTGCCATCAGGATATAACCGTCTTCGATAATAACAGCCGCCGCACGGTAACGAAAACAGCCTTCCTTCACTTTAAACCCGCAATCCATCTTTTTAATCCTCTTTTCTATGTTCCCAGCGCCGATATTCCTCATTATGGCTTACTGTATTAAACAACCTGTTCTTTGTCCTGTATAAAAAAAGGGATTTTGCCAAGCAAAACCCCTAAGTGAACAAATTCCGCGAAGCGGAATTGTTCACTTTGGTGCCGGTGACCGGGGTCGAACCGGTACGGTATCACTACCACAGGATTTTGAGTCCAGCACGTCTGCCAATTCCATCACACCGGCAGTTATAATACTAATAACCGCTATAATATTTTACCATAATACAATATTCCTTGTCAAGTCATAAATAATGAATTTTTACGGTATAAAAAATTTCCGGTTCAGCGCGGCGGAAATAAGTGAAGTTATGCAAGAAACCCCTCACTTTTAGTACCTTGTAACATCAAAAGTTTATACATGATTAATTAAAATCATCGCCGCAGGCGATACCACCATTGTTAATTGTTAATTTTTAATTGTTAATTGGTACTAGTTCCTTATTTTCCCCAGAATATCCTGCTCGACGCCGATATTTCCCTCTAATGTATATTTTACGACGGCTTTCATGCCTTCCTTGTTTTCGGAAAACTGCACCTCCCTGTCAATTATAAGAATATCCTCCCCGTCAAGGAAATTCTTTTCATAAATACTTATTTTCCTGTCAAGTATTTCCTTTACCGAACGCTTTGTATACTCCGTTTCAACAAACCGGTAAGGACGGTATTCCGAATCTACTATGCCGACCGGAAGCGACATATTGAACACTTCAAGGTAGTTGAGTTTTTCGTCGTATTCATATTCTGAGGAAATACCCTTGTTTATGTAAAGCGGTATCCTGAGTCCGAAAAGGTAAATTGATTTTCTTTTAACCGGGCTGAGGTAATCAACGCGTTCGTCAAGATAACTCTGGCTGAAAACCTCTTTTTGAGTATACCTCCCGATAATATCCCCCATAGAATGAACCATATAGGTCTTACCGTATGTGGTCTCTATAACGCCGCTTACAAGGATGTCCCCCTTTTTTACGCCGTCATAAAGCATAGGTATAAGCTGTCCCTGATACAGGTTTTCCACACCCACAATCTGCGCGTCTTTTTCCGCTATTATATTGCACGGCAGCGCCGAATAATTCATTTCAGGATAATCCACCCGCTCGCTGACTTCAACCATAACCCTGCTCCCCGTGTGACGGATTCCCACCCAGGCAAGATTATCGTCGGCAATCATCACATCCTTTTCGGTCTGACGAAAATCAATTCCCGGGATAAAGCTGCCGATTTTTATACCATAATCAGAAAGCAGCGATTTTACACTTTCATCCGAAAGGCTTTCGTTTCCGTAAACCTCGACCACAAGCACAATATTAGATAAAAAAATCACCAGAGCCAGAGCCAGTATGAACCCCGCCATCAACCCATAACGGCGGTTGTACTTTTTTACGGTAAAAATTAAACCGCTTTTATGAGCGGGCGTTACTTCTGCTCCTGATTTTTTTCCTATGACTTTCAGTTCGTCAAAATCATGCGAATATACGCTGCCGGATATTTCATTTTTATCAATACGCATTTTCCTGACCGACACGGCGCTTTTTTTTACGGCGTTTAAAAACTCACTCGGCTCCGCGGCAACCGCGCTGAATGTTATTACGCCCCTGATATTATCAAACAATTTTTTACGCCTCCCGAGCTTTACTGAATAAATTCAATCGATGAGAATTTACCCTCAATAACAATTCCGTCTGTGTTATAATCCGAAATTGTAAGATTTTGTCCCCAAACCTCAAGTATAAGAGTTGATGTTTGAAGCCTTATGTAGACATCGTTATAGTCGATAATACGCTTGCAGTTTTCTATTTCCAGACAGGTATTGTCCGTTAGGCTCATATGTGTGTTAAGATACAGCCGCTTTTTAAATATTTTCGATATTGCGCCGTTATATTCCTTTCGGATTTTTTCACGCATACGTTAATGCTCCTCAGTATAAAAATCATTATATTAATTATATTAATTTAAATCTTTACATATACTTTATTATAAAATTTATAAAAGCCGGGCGGAATTAAGTATCCCAGCGGCTTTAAAGTGAGGACAAGTATAACAGTAGGTGATAAAACTTGAATAAAGCTAAAACCATAATAATATCAATGACAGTAATTACTTATGCCGTACTGCTGATTATTTTTTCACAGGATGTCGCCGCGAGCGTGAGCGGCTCGGTTATGAACTGCCTTACATCATTAATCCCCTCGCTGTTTGCGTTTATGGTTATAGCCGATTTCATATGCTCGACAAATATTTACATACTATTAAGCAAACCGTTTGATATAGTTTCAAGATATGTTTTCAGAATCCCGGCAGAGCTTTTTCCGGTATACCTTATAAGCCAGTTTGCGGGTTACCCGGTCGGCGCAAGGCTTATAGGGACAATGTATAAACAGGGTAAAATCGATAAATCAGATGCGGAAGCAATGCTCGGAAACTGTTTTCTTGCCGGTCCCGCATTTATTTGCGGCGTTGCCGGAATAAACCTCTTCGGAAGTATTGCCGCCGGAATGGTGATTTTTATAAGCATATTAATATCGAATTTTATTGCCGGAGCGGTTCTGGCGCTGAAAAGACCGGTACCTGAAAAGAAAACCGCCGGCAATAACGCTCACCTTATCAAGATTGGAATTTCCGACCTGACTTCATCGGTTACATCGGGTGCAAAGGGAATGTTTTCTGTATGCGTTATGGTAGTGTTTTTTTCATCCTTCATATGCCTGCTTGACTGCCTGGGAATAATTCCTTATCTGTCGTCTTTAATTTCGAATATAACGGGGTTTTCACATACGGACTGCACCGCTTTTATAAAAGGGCTGATTGAAATCAGCAATATTAAGGATTTTACTTCAGGTAATATTTTACTGCTTCCAATTATTACATCCCTATTGTCTTTTGGCGGATTATGTGTTATAATGCAGGTAGAGAGCTTTGCGGGCGCTGATTTATCTACCAAGAATTTTTATTTGGGACGTATAATGTCAATATTTATTTCATATTCATGCAGTAAAATAATTACTGGTACTTTAGTTCAATATGATATAATATCTGTAATGAAGCCGGTTAATGCAGCCGTCCGTCAAATTTCACCTATTCCGAGCATATTTTTGTTAATTATGACAATTTTATTATTGTCAAAAAATTATATAGTAAATATTAAGGATATATGATATAATAAGTTGAATAACTTTTAAATTTTTTACCGCCGCGCCGTAAACCGGTCAGTAAAATCTGTAAGCAATGGCGGAGAACGGAGATTTTTATGGCAAAGAAAAAATATTTCGGCAATGACATTCCGCCTCAGTGCCAGTATTGTATGTACGGAGTCAGAGCAAAGGACGGCAATAAGGTGCTTTGCGAAAAGCGCGGTCTTGTAAGCGGAGATTCGTCATGCCCCAAGTATTTATACTCGCCGCTTAAACGGATTCCCATCAAACAGTTACATATTCCCGGCAACTTTGACGATGATTGATACATAATTCCAAAACCCTATTAATAATGTATTTCCCGGCATAAATCAGTATGGTTTATGCCTTTTTATTTTTGAATGACATAATTTCTGGGATTTACAGTTGATTTATCCGAGTAAATATTATATAATATGAATGTAATAATTTTGAAAGGACCCCGGTATATGAAAATAACGGCAGTCGGTTTAGGTCTGATAGGCGGCTCAATGTGCAAGGCAATAAAAAAGCACACAGGCCATTATGTTTACGGCATTGATATTAATAAAGAAACAATAACTTCGGCACTTTCGCAGGGAGCTATCGACGAGGAAACCGATAACTTAGGTTCAGCCGACCTGACAATAATTTCGTTATATCCTTCCGAAACAATTGATTACCTTATAAGCAACGCGGGTAAATTCAAAAAGGGAAGCATCGTCATAGACACCTGCGGCGTTAAAACTGAAATTGTCAGGAAGGTTTCACCTGTCCTGGCGGAGAAAGGCGTTACCTTTATTGGCGCTCACCCTATGGCCGGGCGTGAATTTTCAGGATATGAATATTCTCAGGATAACCTTTTCGACGACGCAAGCTTTATTATTACAAAATCCGAGTACACAACAAAGGCAAAGCTTAATTTGATTGAGGACTTCGGGTATGCCGTTCATTTTAAGAAAGTCGTTATAACAACGCCCGAGGAGCATGACCGTATTATCGCTTTTACAAGCCAGCTTGCCCACGTTGTATCAAACGCGTATATAAAAAGCCCCACTCATCAGGAACAGCTCGGGTTCAGCGCGGGCAGCTTCCAGGATTTGACGCGGGTGGCAAAACTGAACGAAACTATGTGGACCCCGCTGTTTATGATGAATAAAGAACCCTTATGCTTTGAAATTGATTTTATTATAAACAGGCTGAAGGAATACAGGGACGCAATAGAGTGCGGCGATTATGAAAAATTAAGGCGGTTTCTGCGCGAAGGACGGGAATTAAAAGAGAATATCAAAACATACTGATATTATTAAAAAGAAATTTTTTACAGATGAAAAAAAAACCTTGTCTGAGTTGTTTTATATACAGAGAGAGTTTTATTATTTATATAAATTATATGGGGAGAAAATAATGTATTCGGATGACAAGACCGTTTATAGCGGTAAAGTCAGCAGGGATGCATATATTAAGTATGTACTGGAAACATATTCACAGATGATTATACGTTTGTGCTTTACATATGTGAAAAATATATGTGATGCCGAGGATATCGCACAGGATGTTTTCGTTTCGCTTATGAAGCATGAAAAAACCTTCGATAACTCCGAGCATGAAAAGGCATGGCTATTGCGCACAGCCATGAATAAAAGCAAAAATCATCTGAAATCGGGCTGGGTATCCAAAACAGTACAGCTTGATGATGCCGAGGCTGATACCAGCGAAGCTGAAATCACTGACGCGACTGAAAAAAGCAATGTTCTGGAAGCCGTTTTATCACTTCCGGAAAAATACCGTACGGTTATTCACCTTTTTTATTATAACGGATATTCAATTAATGAAATATCGGATATTATAAATAAAAAGCCCGCTACCGTAGGAACATTGCTGGCGAGAGGAAGAGCAATACTGAAAAAAATGATGATAGGGGGATTTGAAGATGAGTAATTCGATTAAGGATTATAAATCAGAAATGGATAACGTAAAAATTTCCCTGAGCTTTATAAAAAGAACCGAATTACTGATGAATGAATCACCGTCGGTTATTATAAAACAAAAGCCTGTTATTTCATGGCGGAAATTAACAGGCATCAGCGTTTTAACCGCCGCCTGCCTGCTTCTTGTTTTCACTTTCGGAATACGTGACAAATGGAACAGGGAGGAAGGCAGCGGTATTGAAACCGTTATCCGTGATACAGCCGCTTCCGTTCCCGTAACCGAAATTTATAACATCGGTACTGATACCGCAGAAGTGGAATTAATTATTGAAAGCGATGATAAAGCGTTCGCCGGTTTTAATCCCGATTCGATAAAGCCTTTTTCGGTCGAAGCTTCATACGATGAAGCGGCGGTACCGACTGAAAAAGCGCCGGATACCGACGGAACAGCAAAGAGCGAAACAACTTCAGCCTCCGTAACTGCTGAACAGGCTGTTACCCTCCCGCCGGCTTCGGAACGTACGCCTGCTGACAGCATACAGCCCGAAACCCGGAAATTAACTCTTCCGGCGGTAACCGAAAGACCCGTTCCGCCTTCCGGAACTCAAAATCCGGCTGTGACTGCCGTAACTGAAATAACGGTTATGCCTTCCGGAATTAACAGCACAGTTTCTTCGGAAATTCCTGAAATAGAGATAACTGATGAATATGATGAAAACGTTTTAACCGAAGAAATTGCCGGAGATGAAGGCTTAATGCCGACAATCGGCGGAAGTGAAGAGAGTCCCGTTGTTCCCGTCAATTTATACAGTATTGATTTTGGGAATACAGTCTCCGAGCTGAACTCATTCGGGATTATTAACGGTCTTGATTCCGGCGCAGTATTATCGAAAGCCGACGCCGAAGCCATATCCCTTGCCGTTGCGAATATCTGCGGCAATTCGCCGGCTGCGGAAAACGTGCGCTTCAAATCAGTTTTTAATATGAGGATTGCCAACGCCGCAACTGACAGGGCTTATTTCGATATATACCTTACCGACAGTCAAAGCATAGTTATAACAAGGCATGATTTGAAAGGCCAGCAGAGAACCACCTATATGCTTTCTTCCGAAAACTATGCGATAATTGAAGAGCTTATGTTCCTGCAGTTCGGCTCACAGAGCGATTATGAAGCTTATTCATCCTTAAAAAGCGGAAAATAGAATAGAGAATAGGGAATAGAGATTA
>DBCY01000143.1:0-1847 GCA_002293295.1 Ruminococcus sp. UBA946
ACAAAATCATCGTCAAGCAAAGCTTTCATCTTAATCCAGTCCTTTGTCCGCTTGCCGAAATAGTATTTACTGTCCCTGCGTTTAGCAACAATTCCTTCAAGACCCTGCTGCTTTGCAAGGTTAAAGAAATCTACACCGTTTGATTCTATGTGACGGGATAAAGCCATTCGGGGTGTTTCGATTACAGTATCAAATAGGATTTTCTTTCGTTCCATGAGAGGTAAATTAATAATTTCCTTGTTATCGTAATATACAATATCAAAAACGGTAAAACAAGCGGGAAGCTTTTTTACCGCTATTTCTATTTTTAAGGGATTGGACATAAGGCTTCTCCGCTGTATCTCATAAAAATCAGGCTTTCCGTCGTTTATTACAGTAAATTCCCCGTCCAGTATACAGCGTTTGTTTACTTGTTTATTTATATCTGCCAATTCAGGGAATATATCATTAAGGATTTTATTCCTTTTGTTTCTAAGCTCCGTACCCGTATAATCAAGATAAGCCAGACAGCGTGTGCCGTCCAGCTTTAATTCATATATATAATCCTTATCATCAAAAGGCGGACTATTATGGTCAATAAGCATTGGCGAAACAGTCTTTGATTCAAATATATCCATATAAGTTTATGCACCCTTTTTTACATTCTCAACGCTTTGTTTTAAGGCTTCCATTATATCAATAACGGTAGTAACGCTTTCTTTAGGTACTGCAATTTCTTTGCCGTTGATTTTATCCTGTATCATATCTTTAAGCTTCTGCTGATATTCATCATGGTAATCCTCAGGAGAAAAAGGTTTATCCATTGAGGAAATCAATGTCTTTGCCATTTCAAGTTCGGCTTCAACGACTTCCGGCTTTTTATAGCTTTTAGGCAGGGATTTTATTTCATCCTCGAAGAACATGGTTTGAATTAATACCCCGTCCTCACGGGGGATAATGGCAAGCAGGGTTTCCTTAGTACCTAATACCGTCTTGGCAATGGCAATCTTCTGCTGCTCAAAAAGCGCCTTGCGGAGCAGCTCAAACGCTTTTTCCCCTCCGGCTTCGGGTACGGCATGGTATGTTTTATCATAATACACAGGACTGATTTGATTAAGATTGGCAAAATGCAGAATCTGCATTGACTTTTCCTTTTCAGTCTTTATTTTCTCAAAATCCTCGTCACTGACGGTAACATACTTATCCTTATCGTATTCAAAGCCTTTGACAATATCCTCGGTTTTAACCTCCTTACCGCACTGCCCGCAGACTTTCTTATATCGAATCCGCTCATTGTCCTCTTTATGAAGCTGATTGAAACGAATATCTATATCCTGCGTTGCCGTATGCAGGCTGATTGGGATATGAACCAGTCCGAATGATATAGCGCTCTTTGTTGGCATAATACCGCCTCCTAAATGTTAATCGGCATTATTATCCCTCGAAAAGCGGAATCTATACGGGGTTTATTGTAAGTCAGAGTATTGTATCTATATTATTATATATAGGGTTTCAGAGAACGTAAAATAATTATCAATATTTATTGTTTGAAATATGCTTTGGGTATTAAAAAAAGACCGTCCCAATATTTTTAGAGGAACAGTCTTTTTGCTTTGTAGGGAAAAACCACGTATTTACGGGCATTTTTATAAATGTGTTTTTATATTGTTTAGACATCTTTTTACGTCGCTCCTTGTCAACGCCGGAGTTGATATAGTTTCCGTATCGGGGGCTTTGGGACATTCGACCGTCAGCACCACAAGCAATATTTATTGTCATGTGATACAGGAAGCTCAGGCAAAGGTGTCCGAAGCGGTATGCAATGCTCTTGACTTCGGCAGAAATAAAGAGGCGAGGGTTTCCTGATT
>DBCY01000143.1:1883-6349 GCA_002293295.1 Ruminococcus sp. UBA946
AACCCCGCAAACAACGTAAATACAAGGGTTTATGAGGGTTGCATTATTCTGAATTACCGTAATTTAAAGTATGTTTTTACAACTTTAAGACCCAAATAAGACCCATGATATATTTCTGCTTATTGACCGCCGATAGGATTATCGGCGGTGATTTCGTTTTTATAGTTTATGAAAAATATAATACTTAAATCCGTTATTTTAGGTTCAGCTGGGGCAAAAACTTCTCAAACCCCCGGCACATATAAACATTGCTTATGGCAAAAGCAGCCGAAGGATAGCCGGCTTTCTGAACGATAACCTCAGCGGACTTATGATATACCTTTATATTCCGGAAAGGAGCCTTTGCAAGCTCGTAAAAACGATAGCTGGTATTTTTTTTCTGAAGCCGCCGTATATTCGCAAGGTGCGCGGCGTATTCATCCTGTATATAAGGAATCGGACGCGGCACCAGGTGAGATGGAATATCCAAAAAAACATCCCCTGCCTCAAGAGCTTCCCAATCAGCAATCACCGATAACTCATTCAACCTGCCTATGCCGAGCTGCAATTTTATCCATTGCTTTTCTGCTGCATAGAAACTGAGAATTTTACCGCGGGTTTCTTCGTCTGTTCCCGAACGCAAAAGCATAGCGTTAAGAACATCTTCAGGTATTGTAGCAATTGAAAGCGAAGGCAGCAGCACAGTTGCGTCCCCGTTAAGCCCCCAAAAACGTCCCAAGCGGACTTCATAACCATCCATGCCGTCGGCGCTCCGGTAAATATCCATAAGATTATTGCTGACCGATAACAGTGAATCAAAATGCTTCTTCTGAACAGCCAATCGTTTAGGTTCCGTGCTGTATATATATTCCGCCTCATCATCCATGCCTTCGGCGTAGCTAGCCGTCACCGCAACATGGTTTTCAATCAGGTAGGTCGTATGACGGATTGTGCTGCCCTGCGGTCTCTTAAACGAATACGGCTCCATTCGTCCCACCATGTATAAAGGCACAAACGCTTCAATAGCGTCCACAATTTCCGCTACGCTGCGGTCAGCCATATTGTATATAATTTTTATAGTATGACCCTTAAGAAGGCAGTGAATCATAAGCGAGCCCCAAACGGCTTTCCAGCGAAGATTCATCGTCACAAAATCTAGCGACGAGGTTGTGCAGATATAAAGGGTAGAGGGCGTATCCATTATGGCGGCATAGTAAAGATACCGGGTAGCCGCTGACCGCATACCCTCGACCCCCCAGAAGGACTCGTTCTGTGTGACATCACCCGCAAGAGGTGCGATTTCCGACAGCGGAATAACATCGCCGCTTTCTCCGAAATATCTGAAATCATCTATGGTTTCCAGAAAGGATTCAATACCGGACACATCCCATGTGTGTTCCTCTGAAAGCCATTCGTTTATCCATATCCGGAAGTCTTCCTGTGCCATATCCGACGTATCCGGACCGGCTCCCGCGGCATTAAGAATGCGTCTGCGCATATCAGTATCTTTAATGTGCGAGCATATATAACCGGTTAAGCTTTCAAGGGTATCTTTTTTGGGGGAACGCGTACCGATGCGGTATTTATAAATCATGGAAGGGTCAACATAAAGCGCGCCCGCAAGCTGTGACCCTGTTATTTTGGCTATGTCCATAAGCAATGAAAGCTTTTCGCCAAATACTTTCTGAGAAGCGAACAAATCCTTTTTGCTCTTTTTACCGGATTCAGGTTTTCCGCCTGTATCCGGTTGTTTTTTTACGTATTCCGGACTGTTTTGCAACCAGGTCAGAACCGATTCCGAAAGTTCCTCCGAACCGAGCAGTTTATTGCCTGTAATACCGCGAAGCTCCGAAGGCAAGTAATCACCTTTTACACCCTGCGGAAACATACGCGCCATAGTTTCGCACAGAAGGGGCAGATATTTATAAGGGAACAGCCGCTTGCCCGTTAAAAAACGGCTGACAGAAGCCGCGTCCAGCCCGGATTCACGGGCTAGGTCGGCGTTTTTTATATTGAGTGCCTGCGCAAGCGCGGAAAGTTTTTCATGAAGCCGCATATTCTCCTCCTGTTTAAACTTATTATTTGAATTATATCACAAGGGACAAGAAAAAGCAACCGTATTGACAAAACTGAAAAAACTGTCATGGACATTTTGATTTGTCATGAGTCATTTATTAAATTATATGCTATAATTTTTAATGGACTGAATTAAAATTTACATATATTACTGCATATTTTTACCTTAATTAACTGAGAGGAATGATTCTATATAGCTAAATTCTGCCGAAAATGCGGCGCGTCTATAAATGAAGGCGCGTTATTCTGTAAAAAGTGCGGGGAAAAGACCTCCCGAAGCGGTGACCCCACGCCAATTAACCTTAAACGGTTTAAAACGGCGCAAGGGGTACCGGTTCCTGAGACGAAACGAAAGGATAATAATACACTTAATAGTTATACCGCTCAGCCGGTTCAGGTATTACAGGAAAAAACGAACGACGAAAAACAAAATACAGTTCATGCGGTCACTCAGGATTATCCTCCGGCGGGTGGCAAGACCGGATTAGCCGGTTATATCTCCGGTTATATCCGACAGTCGATTGCCATGCTTAAAAACCCTAAGCAAATGATTCCGACCATTGTATTAGGTCTTGTCTGGCTTGCGCTTTCACTTCTCGGCTCACTCGGCATAAATCCGCTTCCGCTGCGTTTCCTCAATTTCCTTACCTTTGCGCAGGGCGGTATGTACGGCGGTTTTATCGGCGCTGTGGGAGGGATTGCAGGAAAGGTTGTAATAGCGGCTTTTCTTAATGCCGCAATTGTGCCGCTGTTCCAAAAGAAGAAGCCCTTTTCCGGAATAAGCGGGGGTTTAAAAGGCTTTTTCGGCTCGCTTGCCGTAAAGAGTGCATCCGCTGTAACACCCTTGCTCGGGGGCGCAGGGGTTTCGCTCCTTATTTATGGTTTTATGAATAGTAACCAGTCTCTTCAGAATAGTATGGTCGGTATTGTCGCCTTTGTGATGATACTTCAGAATATAGGAAATCAGGGCGGTTTCGTATGGGGATTGATTTTTTCAGCCGCCAACAGCTTTTCAAAGGGCAAAACCCCTTCCTACGTCACGGTCAGTAAATTTATCGGCGGACTGACGCTCGGTTTTGCAATGGGTGTTGCCGTTTCAGCTTCCGGTCTGGGACTGTGCGGGGTTCTGGGCGTTATTCTGCTTATTGCCGCTTTAATTTTCTTCTTTGTTTCTAAAAACAAAAAAAATGAGGGGGCAAGGGTATGAGAAAAAAGCACATTGCCAAGGTTTTACTGCCGGTTATAATCCTCTCATTTGTTCTGCCGCTTTCGGCATATGCCGCAGAAGGTTATTCCTACGAAAATTTAGACTTGGCTTTTTGGCAGAGAGACGAATATAAGGGAGAGGACTTAAGAAGATACCAAGGTTTCAAATTTATTAATGATGAAGAAAATGCTTTATCGGTGGAACACAGTGTTCAGATATGGGCAGAGTACGATACAGAGGCACCGCTGCTGCAGTTTGATGTTTATCAGGGAACGATTACCGGTCTTCCCACAGCAAAAGAGACATATAAGGATATAAATCACTTAGGTGATAAGGAAGATTATGGCTTTAACAGCCGGTCAGTACAGTTTTCAACTTCCCGACCGGATTCATATTACTATCACCTGCATACGCTTACAAATCCGGATCAATATCTTCAGTACATTTTTCCGAAAGATAAGGAATATGAAGAGGACGAGAACTCGACTCTCACAGCAGAAAAGACAACATACGCCGGATATCCGGCAATTATCAAAAAATTAATACGTGAAACTGTTTCTTATAATGATGAAGGTGAACCGCGTTACAGTTATACTTGCAGAGGCAATATTTATATTTATTTAACAGATTTACCCATGCCGACAATAGACATAGCAAATGATATTTATGAACCGGAGGATTCCTTTGATGAACAGGAGTTTAGGGATATTGCGGAAAGCATAGGCAAATGCTACCTTCCCTTTGAACTGGCGTTCAATTATTATGCATCTGCGTCAGAATCAGCAGCTCCGGGAGCTGCTGAGAGGTATAAAGAGCAGCTTGCCTTAGTGGAAGAGGAAATGGACGAAATTCTGAAAAGATACGACAACAGTATATCTGTGAATATTGAAAAAACAACGAAGATATATGAGGAAAATTATGTTCCCGGAGCTAATGACGAATCAGAACAACCGCGTTCCGGCAATGATGAAAGCGGTATTTTGGAATTAATTTTCGGCTTAATTTTTAACGGCTCACAGAATGATTATGACCGAGCAGGACCGGGTGAGGCGGCGGTTATCGGCATAGCCGCGATACTTATTTCAATACTGCTGGGCGGGGCAGGCGGATTTATCCCGCCGGTGCCTGCAGCGGCGGCGGTTCCTCCCGTTCCCGCGTCGGCTCCCCCGGCTGTTAATTTAGGCAAATGGATACGCTTTGACGG
>DBCY01000083.1:0-2598 GCA_002293295.1 Ruminococcus sp. UBA946
CCAATGTTTTTGTCAACGGTTATCCTGTACACAGAGCCGGAGACGGCGAATCACACGGAGGAATTCAAGCAGGGGGAAGCAGTTCGGTATTCGTCAACGGAAAGCCGGTTGCCAGAGTAGGTGATATTGGTGCTGTAGGTGAACCGGTACCGCCATACCACGCTCCTAACCCGGAAGCGACCGGAAGTCCGAATGTTTTTGCGGGTGATTAATTATCTATGAAACAAGCTCAATCCCTTTATTTATAAGGCTTTGACAGCTCTCGCTGATTAATCATTGAGTATTCAGCGAGTTCTCACTGAGTATTCAACGAATGTTCAGTGATTAATCAATGAATGCTCAGTGATTAATCATTGAACGTTCACTCCTAATAGAATAGAATATAATAGAATAGNNATAGAAAAGAATAGAAAAGAATATATTGTTCTGCAATTTTTTCTTCTATATTTTTTCAGGAGGAAATTTCAATATGAAAGATATTTTATTAACTCCTGACGGAGATTTATATATTAATGGCAATGGCAGTATTGAAATTACCGACAGTGTAAGCCAGGCTATAAAAATCCGGCTACAATGGTTTTTCGGCGAGTGGAGATTTGCACCACAGTACGGTATTCCCTATTGGGAAGAAATACTTGTTAAAAATCCTAACATACCAAAAATACGCCGGATAATACGAAGCGAGGTTCTGAGCGTTGATGAAGTTACAGAAGTCAGCAACATACGGATTGATTACAATGCTCAGACAAGGGAAGCAGCAGTTTCTTTTGACGCTTATGTTAATGAAGAGGTGTACAGGGAGGAGGTTATTATAAATGTCTGATTACGGAGTAACGCCGAAGGGGATTGTTATAAAAAGGCTTGATGAAATAACCGAAGAACTGCATACCGACTTATCAGACGGCTTTGGGTACAACACTCGGTTTAACCCCAAATCATTCTTAAATGTGCTTCTCACTAATTTTGCCGATAAGATTTCTGAGCTTTGGGAAGTTGGCGAGAAGATTTATCATTCTATGTACCCGTACAGTGCAGAGGATATTAATTTAGACAATGCCATTCAATACGGGGGAATTACAAGGGAGGAAGCACGACCGACTTTTTATCCCATTCATTGCGAGTGTGTTGACGGCACAGTAATACCGGAAGGTATGATAATACGTTCCAATACTAACCCTGCCGTACAGTTAGTGTGCTCCAATAATACCACGGTTACAAGAAGCTCGTTCAACAGGGTGAAAATACGAATAGCGGCATTACAGTCTTCGGCTATATATTCCGTTGCTTTAAACGGAACGGTTTATTCATATACGAGCGAAGCGACCGACGGGGAGAATGAAATCCTTACCGGGCTTGAAAGGGCGGTAACGGACGATAAATTTCATATAAAGCAAGAAGACGGGTGCGTAAGTATAACAGCGGCTGATGTTCAGACCTCCAATCAGCTTGTACTCAGCGGAAATCTTACAACCCAAAGCGTCACAGGAATTGTCAATTTTGCAAGCTTGGAGAACGGTGAAATTGTCCTACCTAACGAAACCATTACCCAAATCGCCACGGCTGTTCCCGGACTTCTAAGCGTGATAAATCTGGTCCCGTATATTGCCGGAAGGCTTTTGCAAACAGATGTTGAACTGCGAAGGTCGTATATTGATAAAATATACCACCGTTCAAACAGAATGCTTGAAAGCATAAAAAGCGCATTGCTACTGAACGTTCAAGGAATCAATGCTGTTGCCGTATACCAAAACGATACAAATATTATTGACGAAGACGGTCGGTGGGCACACAGTGTTGAGGTGGTTATCGACGGCGGCAGTGATTATGAAATCGCTTTGCAAATCTGGGACAAGAAAACAGACGGTATTCAGACATTCGGAAATACAGAGGTGATTGTTCCCGGCGACGAGGGTGAACCTGTCACAATCAGGTTTAATCGCCCGGAGTATGTTTATGTATGGTTCAGCGTTGAAATTACGATGAGCAAAGCGGAACCGCTTCCCCCGAATTATGTTGAAGCAATAACGAGTATTATTCTAAATGAAATGGAAAGCATTGAACCGGGTAAACCCATAATACCGCAGCGCCTTATAGAAGCAAAAATATACGGAGGCATTCCGGGTATAGCTTACATAGAGACAAAGACGTTTTTCTCGGCAGACAAAAACGAACAGCCTTCGGAATATGTTACGGGGCTGGTGCCAATAACACCCCGGCAAAGAGCGGTGACGGACGAAGCACGGATAACAGTCATTCTTGGGGAGTAGCGCCGTAAAATGAATATAAAATATTTTTTACAAAACCCTTGACATACGTATAGAATACGTGTTATAATATATGCAGGAGGTGAAGGAATGACATACGGAGAATTAAAAAAGCTTTTAAAGAAAAACGGGTGTTACCTCCATCACCAGGGCAGCCGTCACGAAATATGGGAAAACCGCGCAACCGGAAAGCAGTTCCCGGTAGGGCGGCACAACACGCAGGAAGTTCGGGACGGCACTTTAAAATCAATCAAAAAGGATGCTGGGATTAACTAAGTCCCTGTATCCCTCATTGAAAGGAGTTAGTATTATGGCTAAGTACGTATATCCGGCA
>DBCY01000083.1:2684-3276 GCA_002293295.1 Ruminococcus sp. UBA946
ATGCTTTACGATATGGAAAAGGACGGAAAGGAAATCCCTGAACCCTCAAATATAAAGAGCATAGCAACAAACGACGACAGCGTTGTTTCTCTTGTGGGCTGCGATACGGAATACTACCGCAGGTTTTATGAAAACAAGTCCGTTAAGAAAACACTCACCATTCCTATGTGGCTGAACGAACGGGCAGAACGGGCAAATATAAACTTTTCCGGTATTTTGCAGGATGCGTTGAAGTCATATCTGCATATTCAGGAGTAAGGAGGCGGCGAAAGTGGATAAGTTCACATTTGATTTATCAGATACTCCGGTTCATTGAACTGTCAGCTGATAAGGACGAGTTCGATGTTGGGGCGTTTTGCGATAAGCATTTCAGTGTTACAAAAAACGAGTTTCTTAATGCCGTTGAAATGTTGATTGACGCAAAATATATTAAAGGCGTCGAATTACGCGAAGCGGTTGACTGGCGTGTTGATTTATTTGTAACGCGTCCAAAATTAACGCTTGAAGGACTTAAATTCCTGGCAACCGATGAACTTATGAAAAAAGAAGCTCAGAACGCAAAGGGCTTTAATATAAAAAATCTCATTTAATA
>DBCY01000083.1:3312-3680 GCA_002293295.1 Ruminococcus sp. UBA946
CTGGATTATTTACAAAAACTAAGGAACGATATGATTCAGCAGTTCAAAGGGAAGCCGAATATAGAAATCCTTATGACTGCTTTATCCCGGCAACTGTCGGAATTGTATGAATTCTTCCTTGCCCTTAATACGCTCCGTCACTTACAGACAGCAGAGGGTATTCAGCTTGACGGTATTGGTGACATTGTCGTTATGTCAAGGCAGGAAGCACTTGTAATATCAAACCTTGCGGGATTAAACGTTCCTATGGACGATAAAACCTACAGGCTGTACCTTGCCTGGAAAATCCATGTCAACACGAGCAGCTGCACCCACAGGGACGTATACAAAGCATTAAAAATGTTCTGGGATAAACCGCTGTATTATTC